>CALXZX010000001.1 GCA_944393375.1 uncultured Clostridia bacterium
ATTGATAAATTACTTGTTTAAAATTTTAGGGTTAAATATTGATTTTAGAAAATTAGCATTAAAAAGTAGATTTTTTTGCAGAAACTACTATCATATATAAATATGCAAAAAAAGTGTCAAAAAAGCGACGCACGAGAATCGATTTTAAGCCGTTTTTATTTTTTAGGCATATAGTTTGTTGTCTGTAAAATAAGGCGAATATAGAGAAATAGGCACTTTGGAGATTTTTGAAAAATTTTTCATATTATAAAGTAATAATTGATATAATGAAAAAAATTTTATAGATACAAATTAAAATAACAGATTAAAAATAAATTAAATAACAAATTATATAAGTAAAATAAAAAAATGACTTAAAATTGATTTTAATAAGTTATATAAACATTGATATAATAAGCAATACAAAAGATTATAATAATATAGATATAAATAAAAAATAAAGATATATAATAGAATATTAATAGCTATAAAGCAGTCAAAAGCCTTGAAATAGTAGAAGTAGAGGTTTATGGCTGTTTTATATTATGCCCCTATCTCTTTTTGCACAAAACTTTGATTTTGTGCAATGTTTAGTATAGGTAAATAACACTATTATTTATACAGATTCCCTTCCTCTCTCGATAAAAAGTTTATTTTGATTAAAATTTTTTATTTATTATATTATCTGCATCTTTTTATTTGTATGGATTTTTTATTTGATTTTTAATTTTGTCTAATAATTTCATATTTACTTATTTACCCATTTATGTTTTTTTAAATGATATTCTTTTTCTAAAAAATTGAAAATAAATAATTTTTATATTTTATAATTACCTATCTTCCCTTTTTATTTCTGTTTTCAAAAAATAAAAGAAGTAATTTTTAAAATATTTACTCCTTTTATTTTCATATTTTTTATTTAAATCTTCGCAAATAAGTATCCATTTTTTCAATAAATTCTTCATTATTTTTTGTTTTTGTCATTTCACTAATAACTTGTTCTGTAACTTCAGCAACAGGCATTGTATTCATTGCTTTTCTTAAAGCAAAAACGGTTTCTCTTTCAGTAGGTGTTAACAATAAATCATCTCTCCTTGTACCTGATTTATTAATATCAATCGCAGGAAATATTCTTCTTTCAGATAATTTTCTATCTAAGTGAACTTCCATATTACCTGTACCTTTAAATTCCTCAAATATAACATCATCCATTCTACTACCTGTATCAATTAATGCTGTTGCTAAAATAGTTAAACTTCCACCATTTTCAATATTTCTTGCTGCACCAAAAAATTTTTTAGGCTTATGTAATGCAGCTGGGTCCATACCACCTGATAGCGTTCTTCCTGAAGAAGGAATCACAAGGTTGTAGGCTCTTGTTAATCTAGTAATACTGTCTAATAGGATAACAACATCTTTTCCTTGTTCAATTAATCTTTTTGCCCTTGCTAAAACCATTTCTGCAACTTTTACATGATGTTCTGGTAATTCATCAAATGTTGAATGAATGACTTGACCTTTGATAGAACGTTTCATATCTGTTACTTCTTCTGGTCTTTCATCAATTAGAAGAACAATCAATTCTACTTCTGGATTATTTTGACTGATGCTATTGGCAACTTTTTTTAGAAGTGTTGTTTTCCCAACTTTTGGTGGAGCTACAATCATTCCTCTTTGTCCTTTTCCTATAGGACACATTAAATCGATAATTCTGGTTGCATAATCATTTTGAACAGTTTCTAATTTTAATCTTTCATTTGGATAAATAGGTATTAATTCATCAAATCTTTTTCTCTTTATAGCTTTTTCTGGATGTTCTCCATTAACCTCACCAACATATATTAATGAAGGAAATTTTTCACCTTCTCTAAATCTAGAAATACCTTTTATAATATCTCCTGTATCTAATCTAAATCTTCTAATTTGTACCATGGAAATATAAACATCTTTTTCACTAGATAAGTAATTGTCTCCTCTTAAGAAACCATAACCATCTGGCATGATATCCAATATTCCTTCAACAATTTCATCACCTTCATTGGTTAGTTTATAATCTACAATTGGTTCCCCATTTTCATCATATTGTCTTTCTATTGGTTCTTTTTTTTCTTCTTCATTTTCATAATGATTATCAGTATATTCTTTATCTTGATGAATATCAGAAATGTTTGAATCTAAAATTTGTTTTAATACTTCTATAATTTCTTCCTTTTTTAATTTTGAAATATTTTTAATATTATGTTCTTTAGCTAATAGCTTTAAATCAGCTAAATTCATTGATTCTAAATTTAACATAAAACCTCCTAAATTATATATAATATATTATTTTTAATATCATGGGAATAAAACGAACTTAATACAAATCTTATTATATCACAAAAAATAAAAAAAATAAACAAAATTTTCCAAAAAAGGAATATAATCTAAAAGATTACATTCCTTGATCCATATATACTCTTTCATTAGGATAATACATATCTAGCTTTTCTCTAGCCATTTCTTCAATAAAATCCAAAGAATTAACATTATCTTTTTGTTGATTTAATTCTTCATTTGTTGCTTTTTCTGAAGCAATTTGTTGATTTAATTCTTCTGTATTTTTACTATATTGATTTAAAGTCTTTTGTTGGTTTATAAAAACAAATGCAATATATATAATAATTGCTATAATTAATAAATTTCTTAAAATTTTTTTATTTTTTTTCATAAGTAATCTCCATCTATTAAAAGTTTCACATATATATTATTCTACATATTTTATATAAATCCTTCTAATTTTTTGTGTTTTTTACAAATTTATTCGATATTTTTACTTTTTTTAATATATTAGAAAAATTTTTGAAAGATTTTGTAAAATAATTTCTGATATTGATAATAATAAATGATATAGGATTTAAAAATAATTTTTTTATCATTTTCATAAAGAAGTGAAGTGGGATTTTTATTATATTAAATACTGTACCTAAAATTTTTTTAATAACATTTATAATACCTAAACTAATGCTTAATATGATCTTGCTGATGAAAGTTAAATATATCAACAGTCCTAATATGATTGCTAAAAACATGAATAATCGAATTTCACCATTATTATATGTAAATATAGAATATAAGATAATAAATCCTGTTAAAACCCAAAATAAAGCATCTTCAATATATGTTATAAAATCAGCCGTTTTCATAGCTTTTCTTGATATTCTAAAAAAGTCAAATAATAAACCAATTAACAGACCATTTATAAGGAATATAAAGAATAATTGTACTTGTGTATAAATCATTATCTTCCCCCTATTGCAAAATCTTATTTAAATATTTTGCTAATAATACTGCCTTTATTTTTTTCTACTTCTTTATTGCTATATGCTAGGTAAGAAATATTTCCTTCTACAATTACTTCAGAAGTATCAATACTTAATTTTGTAATTCTAAGGTTTTCGCCTTTTATAGTAAGTAAACCTAATTCTGTTTCTACCATAATAACTTGATCATCAAAACTTAAAACATCTAAGACTCCTGATATGCTTAACTTTCCCCTATTTTCTAGTATTAAGTTTTGAACTACAGCTGTATTGATTGTTTTTCTTTCATCTATCGTCATATGCATACCTCCAAATTTTTAATCTAAATTATATATATTCAGAGGTTGTCTATTTTAGAACTAAGAAAAGGGATTTTGGGGACGGACTCATTTTTCCCTTTTTAATTAAAAAATCTAAAAAATACAGAAATAAAGTTATTTTACAATTTTTATAAACTAAACTTTCATAAAAATTTTAAAAGAAAAAAGTATGCTTCTTTCACTGTTTAATAAATCTTAAACAAAATGAACTTTTTTAAATAAAACAAAAAGGGAAAAATGAGTCCGTCCCCAAAATCCCTTTTTGTTTTATTTATTCATAAATATCTCATTATGCAATTTTTCTAACATTTTGTCACTAACAAAAGTTTTAAATGTAATAGAAATTTTACTTTCAGAGACATCAAATTCTAACATTTCTAATTTGTTTTGTTTGATAAAGTTAATTGCTTTTATCATAGCATCTGTATTTCTAATTATTCCGTTGCCTATAATAGATATTCTTGATACATCTTTTTTTATAATACTTTTGATTTCATTTTTTTCGATTTTTTGATTAGATATTACTGTTCCATAATTATCATTAAATGTCGATTTTGTAATGATAGGTATGTTATATTTTTCTCCAATTTCAATACATCGATTATGCAATACTTTCGCACCTTCATTTGATAATTCTAACATTTCATCATAAGAAAGTTTGGTTAATTTTTTTGTTCCCTGAACTTTGTTAGGATCTGATGAATAGATTCCATCTACATCAGAAAAAATGTAACAATTTTTAGCTTTTAAAGCTGCCGCAACTGCAACGGCTGTTGTATCAGAACCTCCTCTACCAAAAGTTGTTATGTCTAGATTTTCATTAATTCCTTGAAAGCCTGTTATAATAACGATGTTTCCGTTTTCCAATTCTGAACAAATTCTTTCTGTATCAATAGTTTCAATTAATGCATCTTGATTTGTATTATTTGTATAAATACCAGCTTGCCATCCTGTTAAAGATACAGAAGGGAATCCTAAACTATTTAGTAAAATACTTAATTTAGCTGCTGACATTTGTTCTCCACAACTAACCAGTGCATCTAATTCTCTTTTGTTAACCTCCTCTGTTAATTCATAAGCTTCATTTATTAGCTTATCTGTTGTCTTTCCTTGTGCCGATAAAATAACAACAATGTTTTGATTGTTATTTTTGAAATCAATGATTTTATTGGCAACGATTTTTAAATTTTCATTATTAGAAACAGAACTACCTCCAAACTTTAAAACAATTATGTCCTCCATATTGAGCACCTTCTTTATTTCATCATAATAAAAAGTTAAATTTATTTAAATTTAACTTTACTACATTATATTCAATTATGTTTAAATATGTCAAATTATTTAGAAAATTTTAAATAACTTTCCATAAAATCTTCAATCTTCCCATCCATAACAGCTTCTACATTTCCTACTTCGTAATTCGTTCTATGGTCTTTTACCATAGTATATGGACAAAATACATAAGAACGAATTTGACTTCCCCAAGCAATTTCTCTTTGTTCTCCTTTTAAATCCTCTATTTTTTCCTTATGTTCTTTTTCTTTTAAATCTAATAATTTTGATTTTAACATTCTCATGGCTGTTTCTCTATTTTGTATTTGAGAACGTTCAGACTGACAAGCAACAACTGTATTTGTAGGTATATGTGTAATTCTGACTGCAGAAGATGTTTTGTTAATATGTTGTCCTCCTGCACCAGAAGCTCTATATGTATCAATTCTTAAATCATCTGGGTTAATATCAATTTCAATATCATCTGTAATTTCAGGTAAAACTTCTACTGAGGAAAATGAGGTATGTCTCCTTCCCCCACTATCAAATGGAGAAATTCTCACTAATCTATGTACTCCCATCTCTCCTTTCATATATCCATAAGCATATTCACCAATAATTTCAAATGTAACACTTTTTATACCTGCTTCTTCACCTTCTAAATAATCTAATTCTGTTACTTTATATCCATTTTTATCAGCCCATCTCGTATACATTCTATATAACATTTCTGCCCAGTCTTGTGATTCTGTTCCTCCTGCTCCAGGATGAATGGTTACAATTGCATTATTGGCATCATATTTTCCAGATAACAAAGTAGCGATTTCTAATTTTTCTATTTCTTGTTCTAAAGTTTTTGTACTTTTAATAATATCTTTTGCAATTTCTTCATCCGGTTCCATATTGGTTAACTCTGTTAACTCATTTAGATTTTGTATTTCATTTTCTATTTTTTTATATCCATTTACTTTATTTTTGATACTTTTTATTTTTGCTAGTACTTTATTTGAATGTTTGGTATCTTGCCAGAAATCTTCTTTTAAAGTTTCTGATTCTAAATCTTTTAATTCTTTTTCTAATTTAGAGATGTCAAAGTGACTCACCCAAATCTTGTAGTTTTTCTTCTAATATTTTTAGAAGTCTTGAATTTTCTTCTAATTCTAACATTTTATCACGCTCCTATCTCTTTTAATCTATTTTATAATATAGTATTTATTATAAAAAATCAAGTAAATAAATCAATCTAAAAGTAAAGGAAAAACCCTGGAAACATAAAGAGCTTTGTTTCCAGGGAGAGGCTAACTTTTATCTCTTGCAGAGATAGTTTTTAATCTCCTGTGTTAAGGTTGTCATGTCATCATCATTTTTACACTCTATTGTAAGAGCGTTACTAGCTTGCCGGTAGGCATGTTCTGCTTTATATTCATAAGCTAATGAAATTAAATGTTCCAGCTTTTCTTCTACAGGTGTGTTTCCTGATGTAAGCTGAATTTCTATTTTCCGACTGCTAAGATGTTTGATGTTGGTCATTTTCCTATACCCCTTCCTTAGAATATGTTTATATCAGATTCTTCTGTATTATAATACAAAATATTAAAAATAACAATATAATTACATATTTTTATTTAACATAAAAGAGAATCTAGCTATTGCCAAATTCTCTTATATTTTAATTAAAATTATTGATTTTTACCACAACAATTCTTATATTTCTTTCCCGAACCGCATGGACATGGGTCATTTCTTCCAACCTTTGGTCCATCATTTCTAATTGTTCTATCAACATCTGTTCCAATTTTTGAACCACCATCAACACTGTGAATAGCTTCTAGTGCTGCACCTGTAATTTTAACAGTTTCTTGTCTTTTTGCCTCACCTTGTTGACGAATATTCATTAAGATTTTTGTTACATCTACTTTAATGTCTGAAATCATTTCATCAAACATATCCATACCTTCAATTCTGTATTTAACAACAGGATCTTGTTGTCCATAAGCACGAAGTCCAATACCATTTTTTAATTCATCCATACTGTCGATATGGTTCATCCATTTTTCGTCTACTACTTTAAGCATAACAACTCTTTCAAGTTCTCTCATTTCTTCAGAACCAATTTCAGTCTCTTTTTCTACATATTTTGCATTTGCTTGTTTAATAAGTTCTTCAGTAATCTTTTCAGGTTCTGAAACATGTTCTTTAATATATGCTAACATATCAATTCCATAAGTATTTAAGATATCTTGATTTAAAGCTTCTATATTTACTTCGTTATTCTCTGGTTCTACATACATTTGAACAGTAGCTTCTGCAACAGCATTTATCATATCCATGATATTGTCATGGATATTTTCACCATTTAGTACTTCACGTCTTTGTGCATAAATGATTTCTCTTTGTGCATTCATAACATCATCATATTTTAATACATTTTTACGAATTGTAAAGTTTCTTCCCTCCACTTTCTTTTGGGCATTTTCAACTGCTCTAGATATAATCTTAGAATCAATTGGCATATTTTCATCTGCACCTAATGAGTTATATACCTTTGTAATCATATCTCCACCAAAGATTTTCATTAAATCATCATCTAAGGCAATATAAAATTTAGATTCACCAATATCTCCTTGACGTCCAGAACGTCCTCTTAACTGGTTATCAATTCTTCTTGATTCATGTCTTTCTGTTCCGATAATTTTTAATCCACCAGCATCAATTACTTTTTCTTTTTCTTCTTTAATTTGTTCATCATATTTATTTACTAATTCTTTAAATTGTTTTCTAGCATTTAAAATATCTTCATTGTCTGTCTCATAATAGGTGTTTGCTTCTTCAATTAATTCGTGAGACATTTTCTTTTTTCTCATTTCTTCTTTTGCTAAAAATTCACTGTTTCCACCTAAGATAATATCAGTACCACGTCCTGCCATGTTTGTTGCAATCGTTACTGCCCCAAACTTACCAGCTTGTGCAACAATTTCTGCCTCTTTTTCATGGTATTTGGCATTTAATACTTCATGCTTGATACCTTCTTGTTTTAATAACTTGCTCAATTTTTCAGATTTTTCAATAGATACTGTACCTACTAGAACTGGTTGACCTTTTTCATGACTTTCTTTGATGCTTTTTACAATTGCTCTAAATTTTGCATTTTCATTTTTGTAAATAACATCATTTTCATCTTTACGAATCATTGGTTTATTGGTTGGTATTTCAACAACATCTAAGTTATAGATTTCTTCGAATTCTGCTTCTTCTGTCATAGCAGTACCTGTCATACCAGATAATTTATCATACATTCTAAAGTAATTTTGGAATGTAATCGTTGCTAATGTTTTTGATTCATCTGCAATTTTTACATGCTCTTTTGCTTCAATGGCTTGATGTAATCCATTGTTATATCTTCTTCCATACATGATACGACCTGTAAATTCATCAACAATTAATACTTCCCCATCTTTTACGATATAGTCAATATCTTTTTTCATAACACCATATGCTCTTAAAGCTTGATTAACATGATGTACTAATGTTGAGTTTTCTAAGTCATTGAAGTTTTCTAATCCAAATGCTTCTTCTGCTTTTTTAATACCTTTTTGTGTTAATGATGCAGATTTTGCTTTTAAGTCTACGATATAATCATATTTTTCATTATCTTCTGCTTGCTCATAATCTTTTACATCTTCTTCTACGATAACTTTTGGTGTTAGTCTTCTAACAAAATTATCTGCTTTCTTATATAAATCAGATGATTGATTTGCTCTACCTGAAATAATAAGTGGTGTTCTGGCTTCATCAATTAAAATACTATCAATCTCATCAACAATGGCATAATGTAATCCTCTTTGTACTAATTGGTCTTTATAAATAACCATATTATCTCTTAAGTAATCAAATCCAAATTCATTGTTTGTACCATATGTTACATCAGCATTATATGCTTTTTGTTTTTCTTTAGGTTCCATTCCTGCAATAACCAATCCAACAGACAACCCTAAGAATTTATATAATTTTCCCATCCATTCGCTATCTCTTTTTGCTAGGTAATCATTTACTGTAATAACATGAACACCTTTTCCTTCAAGTGCATTTAAGTATACTGGTAATGTAGCAACCAATGTTTTTCCTTCACCTGTTTTCATTTCTGCAATTCTACCTTGGTGTAATACAATACCACCAATTAATTGTACATCAAAGTGTCTCATACCTAAAACTCTTTTAGAAGCTTCTCTTACTACTGCATAAGCTTCTGGCAATATATCATCTAATGTTTTACCATCTGCTAATTGTTTCTTAAAATACTCTGTTTTTCCTCTTAATTCACTATCACTTAATTTTTCCATTTCTTCTTCAAGTGCATTAATTTTAGCAACTAATGGCTTTACTCTTTTTACTTCCTTCTCACTATATGTTTTAAATAATCCCATTGTTAATCGGTCCTCCTAAGTTTATTTTTTACTTTGTTACTATATCACTAAAATCTATTTTTATCAAGTGCTTTAAAAGTATTTATTTAAAAATAGAAAACGGCTTGTTATTGCTTAGATGATAAGAAAAAATACTTAATATTATACATTTAAATTAGCATAATAGATTTTTTCATACATATATTTAAATAGCAAAACTTATGAGAGAAAGGATGTATTATGTTTATATATAATTTTAAAGTAAATGGTAGTAAAGTTTTTAAATATTTTTTTACAGGAATTGTTTTAGTAATTATTGTTATTTTAATTTTTGTTAGTATTAAATTATTTGTTGGTGCTAAAAATGATAGGAATGTTTCTAGTTGTATACCCCAAAATGATATTTCTGTTATTTCTGCAAAAAATTATACCAATGTTTTGAAAGCAGTTCATGAAAATATAGATAATTATGTTGGGGTAAAAATTCAGTTTACAGGCTATGTATATCGTGTGTTAGATTTAACAGATACCCAATTTATATTAGCAAGAGATATGATTATTTCTTCTGATTTTCAATATGTGATTGTAGGTTTTCTATGCGAATATGAAAATGCACAAAGTTTTGAAAATGAAACATGGGTGGAATTAACAGGTGAAATTACAAAAGGTAATTATCATGGTGATATGCCAATTGTAAAAGTAACAGACATGAAAACAGTTGATAAACCAAGTGAAGAATATGTATATCCTCCAGATGATACCTATATTCCTACAAATGGTGTGTTATAAAAGCTAAAAAATACCCTTATAGGGTATTTTATTTTTTTCTAATTTTTATAATTACTAGAAATTCTTTTTTCTAACATTTTTACATTACTATATACTTCATTCCAATCAAATACTCTATTAATGTTATTTCCAATACATTGTTTATTGTAATAAGTATCAAGTACAATAACAGGAATAAATTCAGACATTTCATTTATATATTGAGGATCATCTTCCATTAAAATATCTAATTTGTTTTCAATGCAAAAAGGTTTTTTTTCAATTTTTCCTACTAATAATTTATCATAAACAATTCCATGTTCTTTCAAAAATTTTTCCGTGGTTTCATAAGGTGTTTTAAACATTGGAACAGCTCTTGATGATATAATATAAATTTTATGTCCTTCATCTTTTAGTTTTCTAATTACTTCTTTTGAATTTTCTTTAACTTGGGCTTGTAATACAGCTTCCTCTAAATATCTTATACAAAAATCCATATTTTCTTCTGGTGTCCAGTCACACAAATTATAGCTCGCAAATCCATCTTCGTGCATTTTTAAATCTCTTTTTACAACTGTATCATTATATCTTTTACAATATTTTTTAATATGGGTGTTGTGTCTGTTATAGTATTATCAATATCAATTCCTATATTCATATTTTCCTCCTTAATTATTTATCATTGCTTAAAATTATACCACAAAATATACTTTCTTTCAATAAAAATAGTTTTATCTAAAAGTAGTTTTATCTAAAAGTAGTTTTTGTTTATATATCGTAGGTTTTTATTTACTTTATCGACAAATTGTGATATTATATATACATATTTTAAATTCGGAGGTAAATATGAAAGAAAATGAATTAATTTTAATCTTAGACTTTGGTGGACAATACAATCAATTAATTGCAAGAAGGGTTAGAGAATGTAATGTGTATTCTGAAGTTGTACCATACAATATTTCTATCGAAAAAATTAAAGAGAAAAATCCAAAAGGAATTATTTTTACAGGTGGACCTGCAAGTGTATATGGAGAAGATTCCCCTAAATGTGCAGAAGGTATTTTTGATTTAGGTATTCCTGTTTTAGGAATTTGTTATGGTATGCAATTAATGACCTATACTTTAGGAGGAAATGTAGCAAGAGCAAATACAAGAGAATATGGGACAACTAAAGTAAACATTGATAACACATCTTCCCTATTCCAAGGATTTGAAACAACAAATGATTTCTTAATGAGTCATACAGATTTTGTATCAGAGGTACCAAATGGGTTTAAAAATATTGGTTCAACAGACCATTGTCCAAATGCAGCAATGGAAAATGTAGAGAAAAAACTATATGGTATTCAATTCCATCCAGAAGTAAACTTATCTGTTAATGGAACACAAGTGATTAAGAATTTCTTATTTAACATTTGTGGCTGTTCTGGAGATTGGCAAATTTCTTCTTTTGTAGAAGATAGCATTAAAACTTTAAAAGAAAAAATTGGAGATAAAAAAGCTTTATGTGCCCTATCTGGTGGTGTTGATTCATCTGTTGCAGCTGTATTGTTACATAAAGCAATTGGTAAAAACTTAACTTGTATCTTTGTTGATCACGGACTACTTCGTAAAAACGAAGGTGACGAAGTTGAAGAAGTTTTCAGAAATCAATTTGATATTAATTTAATTAGAGTAAATGCGAAAGACAGATTCTTAGCCAAACTTGCTGGTGTTACTGATCCAGAAAGAAAGAGAAAAATTATCGGAGAAGAATTTATTAGAGTTTTTGAAGAAGAAGCTAAAAAAATTGGAACTGTAGACTTTTTAGTACAAGGTACTATCTACCCTGATGTTATCGAAAGTGGTTTAGGAAAAAGTTCTGTTATTAAAAGTCATCACAATGTTGGAGGGCTTCCAGATTATGTAGATTTCAAAGAAATTGTAGAACCGTTAAGAAATCTATTTAAAGATGAAGTTAGAAAAACAGGATTAGAATTAGGAATACCAGAAAACTTAGTATTTAGACAACCATTCCCTGGACCTGGACTAGCTATTAGAGTGATTGGAGATATTACTGAGGATAAATTAGATATCCTAAAAGAAGCAGATAGCATTTTTAGAGAAGAAATTGCAAATGCTGGACTTCATAAATCTATTAATCAATACTTTGCAGTACTAACAAATTTAAAATCTGTTGGTGTTATGGGTGATGAAAGAACTTATGATTACACCATTGCCCTACGTGCAGTAGAAACGACAGATTTCATGACTGGCGTTTGGAGCAAAATTCCTTATGAAATACTAGAAAAAGTTTCTTCAAGAATTGTTAATGAAGTAAAACATGTTAATAGAGTAGTTTATGATATTACTTCAAAACCACCTGCAACAATTGAATGGGAATAAAATGAAAAGGGAAATTGGGGACGGACTCATTTTTCCCTTTTTTTGTATAATATTTTAGTAAACAATTAAAACTTAAATAAAAAAGGGAAAAATGAGTCCGTCCCCAATTTCCCGATTGTTTCATTTTTTATCAAAAATGGTTTTAAATACACCTTGGTCAATCAAATTAGCAAATATATTCTTAATAATGATTAAAGCAATTGGTCCTAATAATAACCCTATAACTCCTGTTATTTTAAATCCTGTATACATAGCAATTAAAGTAAAAATCGGATGAACACCAATATTTTTACTAACTAACTTTGGCTCTAAGAATTGTCTTACAATAGACATAATAATAAACAAGGTAACAATGGCTATTCCTAAAGATAAATCACCATTTAGTCCAGAAATAATCGCCCATGGAACCATAACTGTTCCAGAACCTAAAATCGGAAGTGCATCAACAAAACCAATAAACAGTGCCATTAATAAAGGATACTGTATATTAAATTTTAAAAAAGATAATATATATAATCCTACTAAAGAAATAATAAATGAAACTAAAATCAAAGTTACTTCTGCTTTTAAATATCCACCTAATGTTTGAATCAAATCTTTTAAATGTGTACTTAATCTTTTTACCCATGCTTTTGGCAAATGATATTCTATTTGGTCTAAAATATATATTTTATCAACACAAATAAAATATAATGCTAATATTGTAATTCCAACACATATTGCTATTTCGGGTATCTTTGTAACTATATTAATTAAACCATTTAAGGCATTTCTTAGCCAATTCGATATGGTTTGTAAAAAATCTCCACTCGATTCTTGAACAATATTTAATATTTCATCAGATAATTTAATTTTATCAAAATGAAATTGCTCAATAAATCCTTGTAATTGAATAGATACTTTATCTACATAGTCATTTAATCCTTGTAATAAACTAGATGATTCTGAAAATAATGTCACAATAATCCATGCTAATATTCCTAAAATAATAGCAGATACAAGGATAAAAATAATAATAGAGCTAGTCCTTCTGGTTAATTTTGTTTTTCGCATGATGAATTTTATGAGAGGTTCTATGATTAGTGAAATAATAAATGCTATTAAAAAAGGCATATAAAAAATAGATAATTTTAATGCAACATACAAACCTAATATTAATAATAAAACATATATGATATTTTTTAATACTCTTGTCCAATATGGTATATTTACAATCATCTCTCCCCCTCCCTCTTATGGTGAATCTATAAATTTTTATAATTTCAAATCAAATTTAATTTCATTATTTATTATATGTATCATAAAATTTTATATACGAATAAAAAAAGAAAAACAGTAGAATTCGTTCTATATCATTAACAAAATTCTACTGTTATAAAAATATTTGCTAACTATTCTGCATTTTTATTTGTATCACAATCACAAACATCTTCAAATGTAATACAAATTTCTCTATCGTCTAGTTTCGCTCTATTTTGTGCAATATCTCCTAATGTTAATATTCCAACAACTTTTTTATTACTATCACAAACAGGTAATCTTCTTACTTTGTTTGTTCCCATTTTATTTTCAGCATTTGCCATATCTTCA
The DNA here is from genome assembly GCA_944393375.1 of uncultured Clostridia bacterium. Taxonomy (GTDB): domain Bacteria; phylum Bacillota; class Clostridia; order TANB77; family CAG-508; genus CAG-269. Next base: position 14,017 of record CALXZX010000001.1, read on the forward strand.
TCTTCTTCACAAGTACATACATTTGTTGACATGATATCACTTACCGGTGTTGATTTTACATCTTTATCGCAAGCAATACTTCTTAAAATGATATCTCTATCTGTTACAATACCACATAAACAATTATTTGTATCACAAACAGGTATTGAACCAATATGATTTTTACTCATTAATTTTGCAACATCACATATTGTTGTTTCTGGTTTCACACAACAAACATCTGTACACATACAATCTTTAACCTTCATTTTCTTTACCACCTTTCAAAATTTCTCCTATTTATTTTTTACATTTTTTAAATTTCTATTCAAAGTTAATTTTGAAAAATTGGTAAAATTTTCATTTTTTAGATAAAAATGATTTTTTAATATTCATAGATATCATATAAAGGTTGATAGTTTCTAGGCATGATTGGTGGTCTCATTGGTGGACGTGGATTATGTGGTGGTCTTGGTGGAAAATGATTATGAGGTCTTCCTAATAATTCTCTAATTAACAATATTTTTATCAAATCTCTCAAATTATTATTTCTAGGACTTCTTCTATTTTCCGTTTCCATTTTTCTACTTTCAACTTCTTGTTTTTCAGAACTTTTCTTTTGAACACCTTCTTTATGTATCTCATTTCGGTTTTGAGTGTTGGAATTGGTTGTAGAAACTGTATTTCCTAAATTAATATTGACATTAATCTGATTGTTATCTTCTATTGCTGAATAAATTTCATCAGTCATTCGTTCAATTTCTTCTCTGCTATTTGCTCCCATATTCCCTTCACAAGCTTTTTTAACCATTGGATATATAATTTTATATATCTCAGGATAAAAGTCTTCTAAATCATTTCTCATGTTTATTTGAGATGGATTTTGATATTCATTTTGATACATTTGATTTTGATTCATATTTGTTGTACTTGGATATCCTAAAACACTTCTTATGTATTCTTCATATTGGTTATCATACATTTCTAATTCCTCCTTATTTATTTTATACAAGATATGTTGATAACCTCTAAAAGGTGCATAAAATTTAACTTTTTTGTGATTTTGTGGTATAATTATATTGATGCTTAAAGGTTACTATTTATAGGAGGTGCCACATGATAGATGAAGTTAAAATAATTTTCGAAGAATGGGCTGATAATCTGCCTATTTTAAGGAAACTGCAACTGGCTAACCAAATTCTCTTTATTTCTAAGACTTTGATAGAATTGAGTTCTAGAGAAAGGAGAATTGTGAAAGAAGCTGAAAGTTTTCTTTACAATGAATAGTATCCGGTAGAAAACGGGAACCTGCAATATGGTTCCCGTGTAATTATATATTTTTTACTTTAAATTTCTTACTAAATTCTTAAATTGATTTCCCCTATCTGCGAAATTCTTAAACATATCAAAACTTGCACTAGCAGGAGAAAATAGAACAACATCTCCACTTTTAGCATTTTTTCTTGCAATTGGGATAGTTTCTTCTAATGTTTCACACATATAAATATCTAAATTCTTATTTTCTTTTTCCAATTCTTCTTTTACAGCATCATAAATTTTTCCTGCCGTTTGCCCAATCAAGATCAATGTTTTTACTTTGTCAATAATTGTTTTTGCAAGAGGTGTGTAATCTAAGTTTTTGTCATATCCACCTGCAATCAAAACAATCTTTTCTTTAAAGGCATTTAATCCAGATAAAGTTCTAGAAGGTGAAGAACTTGCAGAATCATTATACCATTTTACCCCATCGATTTCTTCTACAAATTCAATTCTATGTTCTACAGGTTTAAACTCTTTGATTGCTTTTACAGCAGTTTCTATATCCACTAAACTTGCTGTTGCAGCAATGGCTGTTGCAATATTTTGATAATTATGATTTCCTCTTAAAATGACGTCATCTGTATTTAAAATATGTTTTCTGACTTTATCGTCACATTCTTTTATTACATCTTCATCAACAATATATCCATTGTCTAATTTTGTTTGACCACTAAAGAAGATAACTTTTCCATTTGCCTCTTTTGCACATTCTCTTGTAATTTCATTATCATAATTTAAAACTAAAATTCCATTTTCATTTTGGTATTTGAAAATATTTTTCTTAGCGTCAATATATTCTTGATAATCTTTATGAATATTTAAATGATTTGGTGTTATATTAGTAATAACAGCAATTTGTGGACTCACTTCCATTCCCATTAATTGAAAACTACTTAATTCTAAAACAACCATATCTTCAGGTGTCATTTCTGATAGTTTTGTAAATAATGGTGTTCCAATATTTCCTCCTAAAAATGTTTTATATCCAGCTTTTTGTAAAATACTATTTATTAAACTTGTTGTTGTTGTTTTACCATCACTTCCGGTTACACCAATTACCTTTGCTGGACACATTTGCATTAATAATTCTACTTCGGTTGTTATCAATGCACCTCTATTGGATTCTTCTACCAATTCAGGTTTTGTTGGTAAACAACTAGGAGAACGAAAAATTACATTGAAATTTTTCAAATGTTGCAAGCAATCTTTTCCAAAATGTATCATAAATCCATAATTGGTAATTTTTTCAACAATATTCCTAGGAATTTGATTATATTCTCTTTCATCAAATATGGTTACATTTGCTTTTTTATCATATAAATAATCTAAAAGTGGTAAATTACTAACACCTAATCCTATTATAGCCACTTTTCTATATCTTATGTAATCATTGAACTCATTTAATTTTTCATTGTTATAACTCATTTGTTAATCCTCCTAAAATTTTAATATTATTTAATTATTAATTTTTATTTTACATATCAATTATCTTTATATTTGATATTATATATCAATTATATAAAAAAAACAAATAATGGGTGAATATTTTTTTATAGATTCGTACAAAATAGTAATATACTTTGAGGAGGTGCTTGTATATGAGTAAGAAAAAGAAAGAAAATAAAAATAATAATAATTCAAATAATCAAAACAACAATAATGAAAGACAAAATAATAATAACAAATAACATGTTAAAGAGACAATTTGAAGATAATTCTAATTGCCTCTTTTTTTATATATAGGATTTTTAATAAAATATATATTTTTGTCTTATTTTGTACCAAATATCCTGTCTCCAGCATCACCTAATCCTGGTACAATATACCCTTTATCATTTAATTTTTCATCAATACATGCTGTATAAATTTTTACATCTGGATGTTCTTTCTTTAATCTTTCAATTCCTTCTGGTGCAGATATAATACACAAAAATTTAATTTTCTTAACACCATCTTTTTTTAGCATTTGAATGGTATCTGCTGCTGAACCTCCTGTTGCAAGCATTGGGTCTAAGATAATCGCTTCTCTTTTGGCAATATCTTTTGGCATTTTATAATAATATTGCACTGGCTCTAGAGTTTCTTCATTTCTATATAGTCCAATATGTCCAATTTTTGCATTTGGTACAATTTTTAATAATCCATCTAACATACCTGTTCCTGCTCTTAAAATTGGTACAAAAGCGTAATTATCTTCATCTAATACTCTTGCTTTTGTTTTACAAATTGGTGTTTCTATTTCAATTTCTTTTAATTTTGCATCTTCTAATGCATGATAGCATAATAGTGTAGCTATCTCTCCTATAATTTCTCTAAATTCTTTTGTTCCTGTATTTTTATTTCTAATGATAGATAATTTATGTTCTACTAATGGGTTGCTTAATACAGTTACTTGATTTGTTTCATCATTTTTTATTTCTTCCATTACATTTGCCTCACTTTTATAATCTATTTCTTTTTGTTTTTCTTCAGTTTTATTTATGTTTTCATCATCATCTTTTTCATCTGGTAATAATAAATTTAATAAGATACCAATAATAGCTGCTAAACTCATTCCTGAAATGGTTACAGATAAATCTCCATGAATAATGGAAATAGCTGCTCCTCCTAATCCTAGTACTAACATAGTAGATGCAACAACAATATTTTTAGATTTTCCAAAATCAATTTTATTTTCAATTAATACTTTTAAACCATTTACAGAAATAAATCCATATAATAGTAAAGATACACCACCTAAAACAGCATCAGGAATGGTTGATACCAATGCAGTGAATTTTCCTAAAAATCCTAAACAGATAGCGATAACTGCTGCTAATCCAATGACCCATACAGATGCTACTTTTGTCATTCCGACAACAGATGTATTTTCACCATAAGTTGTGTTAGCTGGTCCTCCTAAAAATCCTGCAACAAATGTTGCTAAACCATCACCCAATAAAGTTCTGTCTAATCCTGGGTTTTTTAATAAATTCTTTCCAATAATTGTACTTAGTGCTGTGTGGTCACCTATATGTTCAGCTATTGTTACCAAAGAAATTGGTACAATCGTTAATAATGCTGAAAAGTTAGGTGTATAATTTAAGAATGGGACTACAAAACTTGGCATACTAAAGAAGCTAGCTTCCAACACTGGTACAAAATCAACCAATCCAAAACAGATTGCTGAAATATATCCTACAACAATTCCAACTAAGAATGGAATAATTTTTAAGAATCCCTTTCCCCTAACCATTACAATTGCTGTTGTTAAAAAGGTTATCAAAGCAACACCTATACATCTCCAATCAATTTGTGTTCCAGTTCCTAATCCTACTTGTGAAATGGCATTTGGTGCTAAACTTAAACCTATAATCATAATCATTGGTCCAATAACAACTGGTGGTAATAATTTGTCTATCCATTTTTTGCCTGCAAAATGGATAATGGTTGCAAAAATAACATAGACAAGCCCTACTGCCATAACACCAACCATAGCACCTGAAATACCACCTTTTACATAAGCTGCTGCTAGTGGTGCAATAAAAGCAAAAGAACTTCCTAGGTATACAGGTGATCTTCCTTTTGTACATAAGATGTAAATTAATGTTCCAATTCCTGATGTCACTAATGCTACTGGAATAGTAAGAACTGTTTCGCCTGCTGCTGTATTTACCATAATAGGAACTAGGATAGTTGCTCCAAACATAGCAAAAACATGTTGTAACGCAAGGATTATCCATTTGGCAATAGTTGGCTTCTCATTTACATCTAATAGTAATTTTTTTGTTTGTTCCATTAGAACGCCTCCTTTTATTTTCTTAGTAAGTATTTAGATACAAAAAAATATCAATTCTTTTCGAATTGATATAAACACTTACCTTATGAATTTAAAAATTGGGAACGCAAAATAAACAATATTTCTATTGATATTACTTGTTTTTAGTCTTGTAATATTTTCTACAAATTTTGTCATTTTTCTACACCCTTTTTAACTATATACCAATCCATAAGAAAAATCAATATTTTTTTAAAAAATTATAGTAGACTATTTTTAATAAAATAATCTACTATTTATCCTTTAAACTTTTTTATATTTCTGATATTTTTTGTAGTTTATTATTAAGAATATAATAAGTGCCACACATGTAATAATTATCATGCCTAAAAATGCATTTCCAGCTTTTGGTAAAGTCTTATTTGCCACTGTTGTATCATTTTTTTCAATTCCATTATTATTTATAGTATTGGCATTGATAACATTATTATTATTTATATTATTTTCTTCTGAATTATTATTATCTTCTTGTTTATCATCTTCTATGGTATTCCCATTTACTAAAACATCTAATGAAATGTCTGCAACTTTTGCTTCATTATAATCATCCGTACCAATTGTTACATCAGTAAAAGTTATTTTTTCTTGTGTTGTAGCTATATTATCTTTTACTTTTAAAGTAATTGTAGCTATATCGCAACTTCCCATTAACATTCCGTATAAAGGATACATAAATGCAAAATAAAGCTCTCCTGTTTCTGGAGAAAATCCATGTAATTTCCACCCATATTTATCTTTTCCTTCTTCTGGAATATCATCTAAAAGTGCTTCTTCTATTCCATCTTCATTTAACTCAAATACATCTTTATTATAACTAATTTTAGCTGACAAATATCTAACTCCTCTGTCATCTCCAAAACCATCAATTTGTTCCGTACTAAGATTACTTAATTTTAATCTTACAACATCTCCCATATTCACTTCTGTTTTATCGATACTTACTTGTAAATATTCTGGTAAATTATCTGCTCCAAAGCTTATAATAGGATTTGCTATAAATATCATTATTAAAAAAGTCAATATTAATAATTTAAATTTTGATTTTAACGTATAATTTTTCATATGTTTCTTCCCCTTTATATATTATATTTTTCTCTTTTTGTATAAGTTGTATGTAATAATCTTTCAGCAATTTCACTTCCTGGTTTTTCCAAGAAATCTTTGTATAATTTTTTCATAACTGGATTTTCATGTGATTTTCTAACAATACTTCTTTCATCTATAGAATATAAGGCATCTGCTCTTAATTTTCTAACATCCACTTCTGCTCTTACCTTAGAACTCTTAATTGGTTGACCACCACCCATGATACAACCTCCTGGGCAAGCCATAATTTCAACAAATTGATAATTGGCTTTACCAGATTTGATTTCTTCTAGTATGGTTCTTGCATTTGCTAATCCACTTGCTGCAACAACATTGATATCTTTTCCTGCAATGTTAATCGTTGCTCTTTTAATACCTTCTCCCCCTCTTACTTGTTCAAAGTCAATTTTAGGTAAATCTTTTCCTGTTAAGGTATCTTGTGCTGTTCTTAAAGCTGCTTCCATAACACCACCAGTTGTTCCAAAGATAGCTCCTGCGCCACTTGCTTCTCCCATAGGACTATCAAAATTGCTATCTTCTAGCTTTTCAAACTCAATGTTAGCTTGTTTAATCATTCTTGCTAATTCTCTAGTAGTAATAACATTATCTACATCATATAAGTTATCTTCCATCATTTCTGGTCTTTGTCTTTCAAATTTCTTTGCAATACATGGCATAACAGAAACAACATAGATTTTTTCTGGGTCTAGTCCTTCTCTATTGACATAATATGTTTTTAGAATAGCACCAAACATTTCATGAGGTGATTTACAACTAGATAGATGTGGTAATAATTCTGGATAATTCATTTCTATATATTTTACCCAACCTGGACTACAAGATGTAATCATTGGTAAATTATCATTTTTCGTAAATCTTTCTATAAACTCATTTGCTTCCTCCATAATCGTAAGGTCAGCACCTGTATTGGTATCAAATACTTTATCAAATCCTAAACGTTTTAATGCAGTAACCATTTTTCCGACTACATTTGTACCAATTGGCATACCAAATTCTTCTCCAAGAGCGACTCTAACTGCTGGAGCTGTTTGTACGATAACGGTTGTTTCTGGGTCTTTTAATTTTACCCATACATCATTAATAGTTTCTTTTTCATGTAAAGCACCTGTTGGACAAGCTTCTATACATTGCCCACAAAATGTACAGTTAACATCATTTAAACTATGGTCTCCAACAGTTGATATACATGATTCAAAACCTCTATTAATACAATCAATAGCACCTATTTTTTGTACATTTTTACATGCTGCAACACATCTTCTGCATAAAATACATTTATTAAAATCTCTTACAATTGATGGTGATAAATCATCAATTTTGTGTTCTGTTCTTTCTCCTTCAAATTCAATATTTAAAACATTGAATTTTGTAGCTAAAGCTTGTAATTCACAATTTCCTGAACGTGTACAAGTTAAACAATCTTTCGCATGATTTGAAATTATCAAATCTAAAATCACATGACGTGCTTCTAATACATTTTGTGTATGTGTGTGAACAACCATACCTTCTTCTACAGTTTGAATACATGAAGTAGCAAATCCCCTTCTTCCTTCTACTTCAACAATACACATTCTACAATCTCCCACTTCATTAATATCTTTTAAGAAACATAATGTTGGGATGTCAATTCCTGCTGTTTTTGCAGCTTCTAATATTGTTGTTCCTTTAGGTACTGTTATTTTTTGATTGTCAATTGTTAAATTAACCATTTCTTTTTCCATATCCACATCTCTCTTTCTTTTAACTATTACTAAATTTTAGCTTATTACTTTTTCTTATCAAAGAAATAGGTATAAGTAATAACCATACATTAATTATGATTTGTATTATTAATATTACATATAAAAGTATAATATCATAATATTCATCTGGAGGTAAATGTCCATATTCATTATATATATAGTATTCTGTTAATTTTGTAAAACATATATTAATGATAAGTAAAATATTATATTTTTTTGTTATTACTTTTCCATTATTCATTTTTAATGCTTTAAACATTAATATTATCGAAATAATCAATACTATATAAAATATGATAAAATCATAGCAATTTATTATCTGTTCTAATGTTCTAGCAATTTTTTCTTCTTCCGAAATCATTAGATATGCTCCTATTATTGGTTGATGTTCCATATTTTTTTCTCCTATTTTATAATTTTCTAATAAAAAGATTATAAGGGCATTCAAGAACATTCTAAATTTTTAAAGGATTATCCTCTTATCATAAAAAAGAGAAATTTAATGAATGTCCCTAACCAATTGCATGGAATGGACAGCTTGTAATACAAGTACCACATTTAATACATTTTTCTTGATTGATAATTCTTTTGTCTCTTCCTGAACCATCAATGGCATTGACTGGACAATGTTTTTGACATAAACCACAACCTTTACATTTTTCCTCATTGATTACAATTTTTGCCATTGCCTTACATTCCTTTGTTCTACATTCCTTTTTTACAGCATGTTCTCTAAATTCTTCTCTAAAATATTTCATTGTACTAACAACTGGGTTTGGTGCTGTTTGCCCTAATCCACATACACTAGATTTTTGAATATTGGCTGCTAGTTTTTCTAATTTATATAAATCTAGTTCTTCTCCTTCACCATTACATAGTCTTTCTAAGATTTCTAACATTCTTTTTGTTCCAATTCTACAAGGTGTACATTTACCACAGCTTTCACTTACTGTAAAGTCTAGATAGAATTTTGCCAAGGCTACCATACATTTGGTATCATCCATAACAATTAATCCACCTGATCCCATCATAGAACCAATCTGTTTTAAAGATTCATAATCAATTGGAGTGTCTAAGTGTTCTTTTGGAATACAACCTCCTGAAGGTCCTCCTGTTTGTGCAGCTTTAAATTCTCTGCCATTTGGAATCCCTCCACCAATATCATAAATAATTTCTCTTAAGGTTGTTCCCATTGGTACTTCTACTAATCCGATATTGTTAACATTTCCACCTAAAGCAAATACTTTTGTTCCTTTTGAAGTTTCTGTTCCAATTGAAGAATACCACTCTGCACCATTTAAAATAATTTGTGCAATATTAGCATATGTTTCTACATTATTAATTAATGTTGGTTTTCCCCATAATCCTGATTGTGCTGGATAAGGTGGTTTTACTCTTGGTTGCCCTCTTTTTCCTTCAATAGATTCTAATAATGCTGTTTCTTCACCACAAACAAAAGCACCTGCTCCTAATCGGATTTCAATATCAAAACTAAAATCTGTATCAAAGATGTTTTCTCCTAGTAATCCATAATCTCTTGCTTGGTCAATTGCAATTTTTAATCTTTGAACTGCAATTGGATATTCAGCTCTAACATAAATATATCCTTTATTTGCCCCAATGGCATATCCTGCAATTATCATAGCTTCTAATACAGAGTGTGGATCTCCCTCTAAGATACTTCTATCCATAAACGCTCCTGGATCACCTTCATCGGCATTACAAACGACATATTTTTGATCTCCCACAGAAGCTTTGGTAAGTTCCCATTTCTTACCAGTAGGGAAACCAGCTCCACCTCTACCTCTTAGACCTGAATCTTTTATGACATCAATCACTTCATCTTGTGTCATTTCTTTTAATACTTTTTCCAATGCTTTATATCCATCAAATGCTATGTATTCATCAATTTCTTCAGGATTTACAACACCACAATTTTTAAGAGCAATTCTCTTTTGCTTTTTATAAAAGTTTAATTCATCCAAACTATTTACAACCGTTCCATCTATATCTTTGCAAAGTAATCTTTCTACTCTTTCACCTTTTACAATATGTGTTTCAATAATTTCTTCACAATCTTCTGGTGTTACCATTGCATAAAAAGTATCTTCAGGTCTAATGATAACAATAGGTCCTTTTGCACAAAGACCAAAACAACCTGTTTTAATAACTCTTACATTGTCTATATGTTTTTCTTTCAAAATTTTTCTAAAATTTTCTAAAATTTCAGGTGATTTTGAAGAAGTACATCCTGTACCATGACAAACCAAAATATGTTTTTCTCTGGTATCTGCTTTTGTATTAACTCTTAAATCCAACTCTTTTCTTTTTTCTTCTCTTATTTTGTGAATTTCTTCTAGACTTTTCATATTTTCCTCCTTTTTGTCCTTTTGGGGACGTTTCTGTTTAGGACATTTTTAATCAGAATGAATTTTTACATTTCTTCCATATATTTGGATAATTTTGCTAAATTTTTAGAAAGTCCAATAACTTCAATAGGCACTCTTATTAATCCTTCTTTTGTTGCTACATAATTTTCTATATGTATCTTTTCCAGATTCATTATATTTTCTAACTCTTTTACAACATAGTGTAATTGAATACAATGTGGAGATTTATCGACTGTAACAAATTTTATTTCTTTGATATCATTTCTTGCTAACATACCTGCTATTTTTGTGATAACCATATTTAGATGTGTTTCTTCTAAACATACTTCATAAATATTTGTTGATTCTTGTTCTAGCTTTTTATATATACTTGGAAACATATTTTCTAAACAACTACCTATAATTATCATTTTTTCATTAATATCAAAGCAATTTGTTTTTAATAAATCTTTTTTCATTTATTTCTCCTTGTTGTTTATAATTTCATCCAAAACTTCATCCAATTTCTTAACAGTTGCTTTTCCATATACTTCACCATTTACTGTAAATACTGGTGCTAAACCACATGCCCCAACACATCTAGTTTCTTCAATAGAAAACAATCCATCTTTTGTTGTTTCACCTGATTCAATTTGTAATCTTTCTTTTAATCTATCCATAATTTTTTGAGAACCTTTTACATAACATGCTGTTCCCAAGCATACTGCAACATTATATTTTCCTTTAGGTTTTAGGGTAAATCTCGAATAAAAAGTTATGACTCCATAAATCTCTGCCATTGGAATATTTAAAAATTCTGAAAGTTCTATTTGTGCATTTTGTGGAATATATCCATAATGCTCTTGTACCTCATTTAACATTTGAATCAAATTATCTTTAATAGGTAAATATTCATCAAACAATTTTTGCATAAATTCGTCCCTTTTAGGACTACCACATTGACATTTATTTTCGCTCATTTCAATACCTCCTCGTATATATTATTGCGTAACTACATAGATTATATCAGACTAACATTTTTTATACAAGTTTTTTCTCTTTTTATATTGACTTTTTTGTCGAAAAATGTGAAAATTTAATTATGAAAACATGAAAGGGGGATTCATTTATGGGATATTATGATTATTATTCTTCTTATCCAAGTTATTATGATTATTACGATTATGGATATGCAACAGAAACATCTGCATTTACAGCTTTATGGGCTGTTTTAGGAGCCTTTTTAGGTATTATCCTTGTTATTGGTTTAGTGGTTGCCATCTTGCAATTAGCTGGAATGTGGAAAGTTTTCACAAAAGCTGGTGAGAAAGGTTGGAAATGTATTATACCAATTTATAACTTGGTTATATTATTCAGAATTTCTGGACTTTCACCATGGATTATCTTTGGATATTTAGCAGGTATTATTCCAATCATTGGATGGATTGTATGTTTGGGTATTAGCATCTATCAATGTAATTCTTTAGCAAAAGCCTTCGGAAAAGATGTTGGTTATACAATTGGACTATTATTCTTACCAACTATTTTCTACATGATTTTAGGATTTAGTAAAGCGCAATATGTTGGAAAAGGAAATGTTTCAACTGCAAGCACATATCAAGGTGATGGTGTTGTCAATATTTCTGAAAAGCCACAAGATGAACCACCAACAAATAATGATGATGATAATGCTAATTTATAAAAAAATGTCGAAATTTATAAATAAAAAATAGAGGTTATGCCCTCTATTTTTTTGACTATTTTTCTATTAGCAATTTACTTAATTATTTTCAATTAATTTTTCTAATTCCTTTATTTTATCACGTAATTCAGCAGCTTTTTCAAATTCCATTTCAGCTGCATATTTTAACATTTCGTCTGTTAATTTTGTAATCGTGTCTTTGATGTCTTCTTCTTTTTCTAGCTTATATTCTACTCCTATATCATCTGTAATCGTTACTCTAATAGAATCACGTACAGATTTTCTAATCGTTTTAGGTGTTATATGATGTTCTTTGTTATATGCTTCTTGGATTCTTCTCCTTCTATTGGTTTCTGAAATGGCTTTTTCCATACTTTCTGTTAATTCATCTGCATACATAATAACGGTACCATCTGTATTTCTTGCTGCCCTTCCAATAGTTTGGATTAAAGACCTTTCTGAACGTAAAAATCCTTCTTTATCTGCATCTAATATCGCAACTAAAGATACTTCTGGAATGTCTAAACCTTCTCTTAATAAGTTAATACCAACTAAAACATCAAATTCACCTAATCTCAAATTTCGAATAATTTCCATTCTCTCTAATGTTTTGGTATCAGAATGCATGTATGTAACTTTAATATCTAATTCTTTTAAATAATCTGTTAAATCTTCTGCCATTTTCTTTGTTAATGTTGTTACCAAAACCCTTTCATTTTTTTCTACTCTAATACGAATTTGTTCTAATAGGTCATCTATTTGATTTGTAACTGGTTTTACCTCTATCTTAGGGTCTAATAATCCAGTTGGTCTAATAATTTGTTCTACAATATTTTCTTTACTATGTTCTTTTTCATAATCTCCTGGTGTAGCACTTACAAATATAACTTGATTTAATTTTTTCTCAAATTCTTCAAATGTTAATGGTCTATTGTCAAATGCAGAAGGTAATCGAAATCCATAATTTACTAAAGATTCTTTTCTTGAATGGTCTCCATTATACATGGCTCTTACTTGTGGAATTGTCGCATGAGATTCATCTATTAACAATAGGAAATCTTTTGGAAAATAATCAAACAATGTATATGGTGGGCTTCCTGGCTTTCTGCCACTAATATGTCTAGAATAGTTTTCAATTCCAGAGCAAAATCCAGTTTCCTTCATCATTTCAATATCAAAATTGGTTCTTTCTTCTATTCTTTGTGCTTCTATTAATTTATTATGGTCTTTAAAATATTTAATTCTTTCTTCTAATTCTTCTTCAATGGTAGTAATGGCTCTTTCCATCTTATTTTTTGTCGTTACATAGTGAGATGCTGGAGAAATCAAAACATGTCTTCTAGTTCCAATTGTTTTTCCTGTTAATGGATTAATTTCTACTAATTTTTCGATTTCATCACCCCAAAATTCTACTCTAATAGCAGATTCAGATTGGTCAGAAGGGTAAATTTCAACAATATCTCCTTTTGCTCTGAAAGTTCCTCTTTTGAAATCGATTTCATTTCTCGTATATTGCATAGTGATTAATTTCCTTAAGACCTCATCTCTGCCTTTTTGCATTCCTGGTCTTAAAGATAGCATCATTTCTTGATAATCTTCTGGATCACCTAAACCATAAATACAAGAAACAGAAGCTACAATAATAACATCTCTTGTTTCAAATAAAGATAATGTTGCTGAATGTCTAAGTTTATCTATCTCATCATTAACAGAGGAATCTTTTTCTATATAGGTATCTGATTGTGGGATATAGCTTTCTGGTTGGTAATAATCGTAATATGACACAAAATATTCCACATTGTTTTCTGGAAAAAACTCTTTGAACTCAGAATAAAGTTGTCCTGCTAATGTTTTATTATGTGCTAATACAAGTGTTGGCTTTTGTACCTTTTGAATGATATTTGCCATTGTAAATGTTTTTCCAGAACCTGTAACACCAAGTAAAGTCTGAAATTTCTTTCCTTCTTCTATGCCTTTTGATAAATATTCAATTGCTTGTGGTTGGTCACCTGTTGGTTTATATTCTGAATGTAATTTAAACATATTTCCTCCTTGAAATTTATGTTTTCATTTAAAGTATATCAAAAAAGATGGACTTTGTGAATATTTTGTTTACATATTATCTGTTGGTAGAATTAATATTCGTCTATTGCTCTTAAACTTTCTAATATTTTAGATATTTTTTCTTTTACTTGATGTCCCGTTACATGGTATGCATGTATGCCGTTTCTGATAGCACTATCAATATTTTCTTTATTATCATCAAAAAAGTAAAGATCTTCTGATTTTGTTTTAAGTATATCTATCACATATTGATAAATATCATCATCTGGTTTCATCATATGCAATTTATATGATAAAAACATTTCATCAAATAGAGATGTATCAAAGTTTTGCTTCAACTTTTTATAATCAATTTCTTTTAGATTTGATAATAAGCATACTTTATATTTTAATTTTTTTAGATAGTTTATTGTATCAATTGTATCTTGATAAAATTCATCATTATTTATATACATATCTTCAAATTCATCTAGAGTTATATCTTTATTCATATATTGTTTTAAATACTCAAAAAAATCTTTAGTGGTTATCTCTCCTTTATGTGCTTTTATTGCTTCTTCACTGAAATTAAATTTTTTGACAAATTCATCAAAATTTATCTTCCAATTTATTTGGTCATATAATCTTCTTATATTCATTGGTACAGAAAGTACTCCACCTAAATCAAAAACAAAGTATTTCATTTTTTATTCTCCCTTCATTTTGCAATGATGTTTCATATAACTCTCTTGTCTATTTCTTAAATTTTATCATAATAATAAAAAATTGCAACCAGCTTTATATAAAAGGTTACAATTTTAAACTTTAATATTTATATTTTTTACTTTATCCAATTTTGAACTCTACCTTTTGCCTCATATACCATACTTCCTTGAATAGCTAAACTATCTAATACAGTTGCACCTTTACATATCTTTTTTACATCTGATACAACAGTTCCTAATCCTGAACCTTCATGTGTGGTAAATACTTTTATCATTTTTCCTGTGAAATCTAATTTTTCCAATTGTGTAAACATACTCATTGGCATAGTTCCCCAATAAATTGGTGACCCTATATATATCACTTCATATTCTGAAATGTCCTCTAAATATTTTTTTAACTCCGGTCTTGCATTTTGTCTTTTTTCTTCTAAAGCTTCATCACAACAAGCTTTATAATTTTTAGAATATGGTTTTACTGGTTCTACCTTAAATAAATCTGCTCCTGTTAACTCTTGTATATATTCTGCAATAACCTCTGTATTTCCTTTTTCAATATTTCCAACTGCATAATTTTCATCTGCTCTTGAAAAATAAATAACTAAACTTTTCTTTCCTTTTACACTTTCTTTATTTCCAAATAAAGACATTATTTCTCCCTCCTTCTTTCTCTTATTTCATTTTTAGAAATGTGTTTCAATCTATATCTAGAAATTTTTAATTATTTTCTGGTTTTAATGGTCCATAGAAATATGATGCTGTTGCTCCACCATCAATTAAGAAGTCGGCTCCTGTTATAAAAGCTCCTTTGTCTGTCATTAGCAATTCTGCTACATTTGCTACTTCGTCTGCTGTTCCTGGTCTACCTGCTGGGCATTTGGCAAACATATTCTTGTAAAAGTCTCCACGAATTCCATTAAACTCATCAATAGCAAGAGGTGTTACAATAATTCCTGGTGATATAGAATTTATTCTGGCTCCTCTTTCACCCCATTTTACAGATTCTGCCATAACTCTTTTTTCATTACATCTTTTTGCTAATTGATAAGCATGTAATGTATCTTTTATATTTTCTGGTTGTAATACATCTAAATTTAATAATTCTTCTGTTGGTGTAGTTGCTAATTGTTCATCAATCACTGCTCCTAATTGCTCCATTCTATGTCCAGATTGAGATGAAATGGTTACACCTGTTCCACCTTTTTTGATTAAATGTAAGATAGATTCTCTTGAAGAAATATCACATTCCATTGGTTCTACATCAAACCCAGCTTCATTCATAATTTTAGCGATAGCATTTGCATTTTCTATATTTTTATCTCCTACAACAATTTTCTTTCCATATCCTAATCTTCTGGCTATGGCCATTCCTATTTGACCTGCTCCTGTCCATAAAATAACATCTTTCATTTTACTTTCCTCCCTATTTATATATTTTTCTATTTAATAAAATTATACACTTCACATTTTTAAAGAACAATTCCGATTTCTTATTCGTCAGATAAGTTATACTTATCTCAAAAATATAGGAGGAAAAAGAGTTTCTGAATTAGAAACTCTTTACAATCTATTTTAAATTTATATTCTATTTTATTTATTGTATACTCTCTTGTATACTATCTGTCCAATCTTGAATGTCAGAATCTGATGGGTTAGATCTAAAACGATGTCCTTCTAACCAATTTCCACCATTTGCTTCTTCAGCCAATAATTCTCCACTTTGTCCTAAACCAGATGAAGATGATGTACAGAATGGAATAACTGTTTTTCCATTAAACTCATTTGCCTTTACAAAAGTATCAACAGGCCATGCAGCAATTCCCCACCAAATAGGGTATCCAATTAATACTGTATCATATTCATCCCAATTATCTACTGTAGTAGATTGTAATTCAACATCTCTTAAAGATTCATCTTCATATTCTCTTGTTACTCTTGAATTTTGGTCATTCCAATTTAAATCTTCTGATGTATATTCATCTACTGGTACAAGTTCAAAAATATCAGCTCCTAAGTTTTGTGCTATTTGCTGAGCAACAGCTTCTGTATGATTTTGTGCTGAGTAATATACAACCAATATTTTGCTACCTATTCCTGTTTCTGTATTTTCTCCCTCTGCTGTATTTGTTGCCTCTCCCGTTTGTGTTTCATTTGTTTCTACTACATTTTCTTCATTACTATTTGCAATTTGATTTTCATTTTCTTGTGAATTACTATTTGCAAAATATGCAACTGCTACTATTGCAATACATAATATGACAATAATAATTCCTATAATTACTTTCTTATTCATTTTTTACCTCCTAAAATTTATTTAATATCAATGATATTTGTATTATATATGTTTGGAGTTACTCCAAGTCAATCTCTTTTTTATAATTTTTTAGTTTTTTATTGTAACACTTATTAAAAGCTTTCTATGTAATGTAAAATTAGAAGAATATAATACAAAAGGGATCCTTTTAAAGAATCTCTTTTATTAATGATTTGTTTTAAATTCTTTTTCTAAAATGTTGGCAAATTCTTCTTTTAGAATATTAGTTGTAAGCTTGTTCCAAAAAACATAGTAATTTTTTTCTACCGTTTCTCCATTTCTTACAAGTAATATTCTTGAAATTCCATCTTTTGTTTCTTTCATATTTGGCACACCTTCTATTAATAAAAAACCTTTATTTGCTGCCACTAACATTCTTGCTTCATCTAAAGTTTCTGTAAAAATAAAATTTCCTTTAAATCCTAGTGTATTACCATAATAATCTAACTCGATATCTTGTTGATTTTTAGAAGAAATAATGATACAAGAAATTTGCTTTAAGTCTTCAAAAGTAACCTCTTTTAACTCATGTAAAGCAAGTTTATTTGATATTTCGATATAGGTAGTACTGGTATATAAAAAATGATTAACATATTCTTCTGACAAAGCCCTTCTTTGGTCATTCATAATAAGGTCTAATTTATCATTTTTCATTAATTCATATAATTCTTCATGATTTCCTGTTTGTATTTCTATATCAATATTAGGATATATATCTGAAAATTTCATAATTGCTTTATGAACTTCTAACCCACAATAATTATTGATATATCCAATTCTTAATATATCATTTTTCTGTGTAGCAATTCTTATCATGGTTTGTTTGATTCTATTTATTTCATCCACCATAAATAAGCTTTGCTTATAAAAATATTCTCCAGCATTTGTTAAGGTAAAACCTCTATTTTTTCTTTCTAATAATTTAACATCTAACTCATCTTCTAGAGATTTTATTGCTTGTGAAATAGCAGATTGTGATATATAGTTTTCCTCTGCTGCTTCTGTAAAACTATTATTTTTTACAATAGATATAAAATATTGCATTTGCTTGAAAATCATATTCTTTTTCTCCAATTCTAAAGATTTTTTATTTTTTTACTTTCTTTCTACAGATTGTTCTACTTTCCCTTCTTCAGCTCTTATCTTGTCCACAACCCCTGATGAAACCATTCTTTACTTTATTTCATAAAAATTAACTATACTATTCGTAATTGCTTGTGCATATAAATTACCATTTTCTAAAATATTATCTAAATCTTCATCTACATTGATATATCCAAGTTCTACTAAATATCCTTCTACACCTACATTTGAATTTCGATATTCATTGACACCATAAGCTTTATTTGTACCATCTACATAGGCCCCTGTTGCAATTCCTCCAATTTCTCTTATGATATACAAATATGGAATAGAATCAAATATTCCATTATATGTTTTAAAATAAGAACTACTATTTCTATAATTTTGAAGTTCTATTGTTCGAACATACACACCTTCTTCTATTTTATCTGTTTCCATTGTAGAATATTGTGTTCCTGCTGTTCTAACAATATTATCTGCCAGCATTTTTGCTAATGTTAAGTTACTATTAGGAGAGGCATAAATTTCAACACCACCATCTACATTATCTGAAAGATTACTATTTAAATGTAATGATATAAGAATTTTTGCATGAGATTTATTTGCCATGGTTATTCTTCCGTCTTCATCATAAATATTATACATTGTGTATTCTTCTGATTCTGTTCCATCTCTTGTTAATAATACTTTTAATCCTATTGCTTCTAACTGTGTTTTTAATTCAAGAGCACAATCTAAAGCAATTTCTGATTCCATATATCTTCCTGATACAGCTCCTACATCATTTCCACCATGTCCTGGGTCAATGACGACATCATACACATCTTCTGGCAATGCATTTACAGTTGTTATATGAAATCCTAAAATAGGCATATTATGTATTGTTGTAAAATCAATATATATTCTATTATTTGTATGATTTCTTGTTAAAGTATAATATTCTATATTTCCATATTCTGTATCATTAGATAAAGAATAATATTTGATTTCATTTTCTGAAAATTCAACTTTTAATAAAATATAATAATCTTCAACATTTAAACTTTCTAAATCTAATCCTGTATTAATTTCTTTCAGTGTAGAAAAAGAAAGCTTATGATTTTCATATGTGTATTCTGTATCTATACCAATTTCTTCTTCTGATGCTGTCTTAGCTATTACTTCTGCAGACTCTATTGGATTGTCTTCATAAATATCAATCTCTCCTTCTATATTGAAATGGGTGCCATATACAATATATCGATTTATATTTGCATATGCATCAGTTTCAATTTCATCAATGATTTCATTGATATTGGATAAGAATCAAGAGATGTATGTACATTTTCTATGGCACTACGATTTATATTCTGATTTTCCAATGTATTATGTTGCCATTCCCATGTTTTTTCTACTTCTTCAGTTGCTTCAGCAACCAATATGTTGTTTTCTTCGTTTGTTGATACTATATTTTCTGTATTAGCTGTGTCGATTATATCTGTTGTTTGGTTTGTACTAACACGATTATAGGTATATAGTATTAATGCAATAAGAACAACCAATAGCAATACTGTAATGATTATTTTCTTGGTTGTTTTCTTTTTGTTGTTTTCATTTTCCATATATCATTCCACCTTAAATTAGATTTCCCCTCCATTCCTATTTTTTATATTAGCATTTAGAGTTAGCTCTAAGTCAATAGCTTTTTTAAAAATTTTTTTATATACTCTTTTCTTATTGCAAAAATTTTTATTGTATTTTCATTTTTCCATATAGTAAAAGACAAGAAGCTGTAATGCTACTTGTCTTAACTATTTTATATTTTATTATTTCTCTACTAATTCACTTACACGTTGTTTTCCATCTACTTTTACATTAAGAAATAGTTTCTTTTCTAACATAGCTTTATTTATAGCAAATGTTGCCTTCAATCCATTTTCTTCTGATGTTGTACCTAGTGAGGTTGGATAATATGTATTTCCTTCCCCATCTGTTATATAAATCATTTCTTTTTGTACTTTTTCCCATTCTTCAGTTTCCATATTCATTCCGGTCATAATTGTATTTCTTATATCTTCTGATTGAAATTGAATAACTAGTCCTGTTTCTGTAAGAGACATTTTATTCATTTTTACTTCTGGTATTCCTTCTTTTAACTGTAACTGTGTTGTTTGCCTTTCGTAAAATTTCTCAGGCACTTCAATTTCAAAAATCCATTCAGCATCACTAATATCAAAATTTTCTTCATAATATTTACCTTCTGATGGATCTATATCTCTCATTGTATATCCTAATTCAAAAATACGTATATATATTTTTTTACTTCGTGGAAATCCTTTTGTAGAATTCATTGTAAATCCAGATACAATTTCTCTGTCTTCTGCACGAATATTTCCACAACTAGCACTATCACTGTATTGTATAGAAAAAATATCTTTTTTATTATATTTTACCCCTAAATCTTCATAAATGTACTTTCTATAATTTCCATATGGATTTTTCTTGTCATCCTGATAAGTTCTTTCAGAAATTCCATATATGTTGTTTTCATCATCATAAACAGCAAAGCCAAACTCAAATGTTTCTGAATTTAATTGGATTCCTTCATCAAATATAAAGTGAATATTTGCCTCAAAATGGTCATCTGATAAGATTAATGAATCCACTTTTGCACTAATTCCATCTTGTTTGACATAGCCCATATCAATCACTTCGTTATATCCAGATTCAATCGCTTGTTGAATAATTCCCGAACCTGTTGCATATTCCCTGTTTTGATATTCTTTAAATTCAATATCCCATTGGATTTTTGCATAAATTTGTGTTGATAACACACCTACTAATATAACGGCAATAAACATAGCTGCTATATTTAATACCTTTTTCTTCTTACTTTTCATCTTACCCACTTCTTTCTTAGTTTTAGAAAGAATTGCTTCGTAATTTGAATCTATATTATATATTTCTTCTGTGTATTCTTTAAAAGTTTTGTTAATCATTTTCAATCACTTCCTTTCCTAGAAAATTTTTTAATTCTTTTAATGTTCTAAAAATTCTGTTTTTTACATTTGATTCGTTCAATTGTAATTCTTTTGCTATCTCTGAAATTTTTAGTCCAAATGAGAAATATAAATAAAATATTTTTGCTGTTATCATATCTTTATTTTTTACGTATTCCCAAACCGTTTTTACATTATCTTTTGTGATAATTTCTTGTTCCAAGTCAAAATCATCTTTTACTTCTATATTTTCATCTTCTTTTTCTTGATAATATATTACTTTGTTATGTTTCATACTTTTATGATAATGTCTTTTAATAATATTATTGGCAATTCCTAAAATATATTGATTTATATGTTCTATTTTTAATATCTTCTTTTTCTTAATAAGTAATAATAATTCCAAATATGTATCTTGAAGAATATCATTGATATCATCTATATTATGGCATT
The DNA here is from genome assembly GCA_944393375.1 of uncultured Clostridia bacterium. Classification (GTDB taxonomy): domain Bacteria; phylum Bacillota; class Clostridia; order TANB77; family CAG-508; genus CAG-269. The sequence goes on from CALXZX010000001.1 coordinate 35,646, forward strand.
TGATAACAATAAACTTTAAAGTTGTTTGATAACTGTTTCTATAAATTTCTTTAAAATTTTCTTCCTTTATTTGTGCACACATTTGTATACCCCCTTTACTATATAGTCATATTATATCGTAAAAAAGTTTCAAAAAAATATAAAAAGAGAAAAAATCTGAATAAAAATTATTCAAATTCTTTCTCTTGGTCTTATTATATAGAAATCTTTATTTCATTAGTATATGTATACATTTTTATATCTTATATTTTCTATATTTGATATATGTAAATATAGCAACAATACTTGTGATAACAATGCCAATCATTAATATATTTCCAAGTCCTGCATAAGGTAATTTTGAATTACTCGTAGAACTATTATTTTTTCCTGAATTATTAATTGTATTTGTCTGATAATCATCATTTATATTGTTATTATTAGTACTTTCATTATTGTTTGTATTACCTGTGGTAGTATTGTCATTATCATTATTGCCTGTGTTAGTTGTATTATCTGTGCTTGTATTGTTATTTGTGTTAGTGTTAGTATTCGTGTTTGTATTATTATTATCGTTATTGTCATTATCATCTTCTTCAATATCTATCACAAATTCTATAACTGTTCTATTTCCTGCTTCATCAGTTGCTGTTAATACATATGTACCATTTTCAGAAATTGTATCTCCATTTTGATAATTTTCTACAACATTTCCATTTCTTGTTAATATTACACTTGCTAAGTTTTCATCTTCTATTCTAGGTGTTACTTCAGTTCCATATGTCGTACCATCTCGTACTCCTGTAATGGTAGGTGGTGTTGTATCATCTGGATCTGGAGTCGGCTCTGGTATCACAATTTCTGTAATGGTAATAACTTTTACTGTTTTATTTCCTTGTTCATCTTCAGCATAAATTGTATATGTTCCATTCTCTGTAATCCTTGCAGCTGCTTCTGCAGCTTTATCCCATTTTATAAGTGTCAGAGCTGTTCCATTATTCTCAAAATATTCTATTGGTTGATTTCCATTAGCCATTTTTATCGTTGCAATTTGAGATTGTGTATCTGTTACATTGATTGTTACTTTTATAGATTCATTTTCATTAATACTTTCATTTGTTGTTTGAATTGTTGGAGGTGTTGTATCATTAATTTCTGGTTCTTCTATAATCGTGGTTACTTCAAATACTTCTATTTTAGCATTTCCAGCTTCATCTTCGAAATATACTGTATAAGCTCCATTTTTCATAACATTAATAGAAGCTATTGTCATATTATCCTCTTTTTGAAGTGTTAATTCTTGACCACCATTTTCAAAATATTCTATGGCTTGTTCTCCTTGTGCTACTTTTACCATATGAATATCTGTAAATTTGTCTGAAAGTGTCATGGTTACTTCAACATTTTCATTATCTGTATTTTTTTGATTGATTATAATTTGAGGTGCTGTCTTATCAATAGTAAATCTTACTACTATTTCATTTCCAGCCTCATCTACTGCATTTAAAACATATTTGCCCTCATCTTCAATTGTGTCCCCATTTTGGTAACCTTCTACATCTATTCCATCTTTTGTTAAATAAATTTCTGCCAAGTGTTCATCAACAATTGTTGGAGTAACAGAATGATTATATATACCATTATCTTCAAGGCCATTCACTTGTGGTGGAGTTGTATCTTCTTCAGTTGGTGGTGTTTCATCTATATTTGTAATTTCTATTGTTTTTATAGATTCATTATCATTTTCATCTCTCGCATATACCGTATAAGTTCCAGTAGCATTGATTGTAAATTCTGTATTGATAACAACTCCCACCTTATCTTGTCCAATTCGTATACCATTTGTTGCAAAATATGTTATGTTTTGCTCACCACTCGCCCATTTTACTTCATCAATAGTTGATTTATCCCCTTGAACAGTTACATCAATTTGTTTTGGGTTTTCTATATTTTGTGTAAGCATAATGGTTGGTGGTTCATTTGGCTCTGGTTCTGGATCATTAATCCCTATAAGGTTTCTTGTATACATATAGGTATATCCTTGTTCGTCTTTAATAAATATGTTAATTGTGCAATTTTCTTGAACCGAATAATTCCCAATAACTTCCCTACCTGGTTCTATTGAAATGGTCTCTCCATTATTTTCAAAATAGTCTAAATCAATATCGTTTCCTATGGCTACTTTCATTTCAACAATATCACATATGGTATTGGTTGCTGTTATTGTTAAATCTCCAGGAGAATTTTCATCTTGTTCAATTGTTATATTCATAATATTATCTTCTGTCGTAATCCTTTTTTGTGTCATAAGTCTATAACCAGCTTCATCTTCTATATAAAACACATATGTATCATCTTCTGGTGCTGTATAATTTATATTAACAGTTTGTCCTTCTGTAATTGGTAAACTTTCTATTGTTTCGAAATCATCAAAATCTGTTATTTCTGAACTTTTAGCTACTTTTACAGATATAATATTACAAATAGCATCTGTTATATTTAAACTAACTTCTCTTACATTTGTTCCATTTGTAATCTCCACTGAAATTGGTGTATTTTGTTCTGCCAAATAAATTTGACTAGTTGTTTTGTTTCCTTTACTATCTTCTGCATAAATGACATATAATCCTTCTTCTGTTATTTCTGTATATCTTATAGATACATGATTACTCTCTATAAATTCTATATCGGTTCCTTCTATACTAAAATCAATCTTATCATTTATCTTTTCTTTTTTGGCAATCTTTAATTTTGTTATCATATTTTGATTACTGGTTACATCAATATTTAAGATTAATGGATTTTCATCATCTTTTGTTAATGTTATTTGTGGCATATCATTAGGGTCATTTACTGTCAACCTTGCTAAAAATGCATACCCTTTTTCATTTTTAGCATAAACTGTATAACTTCCATAACCATCTAATTCAAATGTTTCTTCAATTCTTTGTGCTGGAGTTATATCAAAAGTATAAATATCATCATGTTCTTCCTCGAAATAAGAAGCATTATCTGTATCTATATATTGGTGCACATATTTTAAAGTCGTAATGTTACACTCTGTATCTGTTGCTGTTATATGAACAGTATTTCCATCTCTTTCTAATACTATATTAAGTGGAAAATCAGCTTCTTCAGAAATTAATGATGTTCCACTGTCTACTGCTTTTGATATAACTGGTAGACTAATTGGCAAAATCATAATTACAATTACTAAAATTACTAGAATTCTTTTTAATTTATCATTCATTTTGATTCCTCCTCTTAAGAATACATTTTTATATCTATAATTTTTTACATATCATATCAAGAATATTATACCATTGCAAAGGTATTTTCGCAATGGTGATTTATATTTCTTTTGTAAATTTTATGACAATAAAAAAAGAACTTCTATTTTTTAGAAATTCTTTTATCTTTTTTATTCTGATTCACCTTTAATATCAGCTTCTACTTCTTCATTATTTTTATTATTTTTGTCATGTACTTTCAAATAATATGGCTGTATATCAAGCAAACTATCCATATATACAATATTTCCATTTTTGTCATTTATTTTTAGGTTTGGGAATGTTCTTATCATTTTTTTATCTCCCCAAAATTGATAAATAAATTTTGATAATTTCTCGTTCCCATAGATTTTATCATATTGTTCTATGACTAGTTCTTTGTTTGCAACATCAATATCATTTTGAACAATCATCCTTACTAAAAAAAATTCAATTGCAAAACCAGTAGATACACAATCTATCATCAGTAAGATAAATACTGTCATAACAAATGTTTTTAAGCCTTTATAGGTTTTAAATTTGCTTTTTATCCAATTAATAACTCTGTCGACTCTTGGATTTAAAGAGGCAATCAAATAGATTCCTAAAAATCCCCAAAAAACTGAAAAATACACACAAATCCTTCCATTAACATTTAGTGGCATATTCGAATAATCCCACCATTTTACACCTAATAGCATTTCTCCAACAAAACTTACTACATATTCTACAATAGAACCAACAATAAATCCACCTATAAAAAGTGTATTAAACTTTCTGGGAAATTTGTGTAAACAAACAATCATGATGACAGCACCTAAACCATAAATTCCACAAAACGGTCCATATAAGAAACTTTGTCTACTTTCCCATACCCCTTTTGTTATCATCCCATATATGGTTTCTATGATATATCCTAATACACTATAAATAATAAAATATGCTAAAATTCTCCATATACTAATTCCATTAATTGTTCTTTTTTTCTTTACATTTGGTTGATTTTGAGTTTCATTATTTTCTTCCTTTTTTATTTCTTCCTTTTTCATATATTGCTAAAAACCCTTTCTATACTAAACTTTTCAATTCTTTCATTTTATTTTTATAAAATTGAACAATCACTTCATAAGTACGTATATCTTCTAAATCAACATCTATCATTTTTAAAAGATCTATTGATTTCTTACTACATCCTTGACTTAGCATATCAATATATCTTTCTACATATCCTTCTTCTTTATTCAAAATTTTTGTTGCAATACAAATAGCCGCTGATATTCCTGTTGCATATTTATATACATAAAAATCTCTATAAAAATGAGGGATTCTAGCCCAACCATATTTGCTATTATCTTCTAAAACAACAGATTCCCCCATATATTTTTGATTTAAAGTGTAATAAATGGTATTTAAATCTTCAGAAGACATCATATTTCCATTTTCTATCTTTTCATGAACTTCTTTCTCAAATTCAGCAAACATAGCCTGTGTATAGAAAGTTGCTCTTATTAATTCTAATAACTCATATATAATTTCTGCTTTTTTCTTTTTATCTGTTTCATTCTTAAGTTGATATTCTGTTAGTAAAATTTCATTAACTGTTGATGCTACTTCAGCCACCATAATAGTATAATCTGCATCAAAAATATTTTGATTCTTATTTGAATAATATGCATGCATACTATGTCCTAATTCATGAGCAATCGTTCTGACATCGTATTCGTCACCAACATAATTCATCAAAATAAATGGATGTGGAGCATAAATGCCCATATTATAGCCACCTTTTTGTTTATTTGGTTTTTCATACACATCTATCCAATGATTTTCAAAAGCATGTTCTAGCATATTTCCATATTCTTTTCCTAATATAGCTAATGCATCTTTTACAATCTTTTTAGCTTCTTCATATGGTATTTTGTCTCCATTTTTTGTGAATGGATTTACATAAATATCATACATATGCATATCTTCTAGTTGTAATAACTTCTTCTTTAATGCCATATATTCATGATTTGCTTTTATTCCTTTATGAACACCTTCCATTAATGTATCATATACTTTTATACTAGCTTCATCATTGTCTGTTACTTCATCTAATGAAGATTTGTAATTTCTTAGTTTTGCAGTAATTACTGTTTGTTTCACATTTGTTAGATACATTTCTGTGATGGTATTGATAAATTCACTATACTTTTTTAACATTAAATCATATGCTTGTTTTCTTACATTTTGATTTTTACTTCTGATATATACAGAATATGTGGCATCTGTTAATTCTACTTCTTTTCCTTCTTCATCTATGAATGTTCCAAACTTGAATTCTGCATTTGTTAACATATCATATATATTTTTAGGCGCATAAAGAATTTCTGAATAGTTGGCCAATAAATTTTCTTCTTCTTTACTTAATATATGTTTCTTTTTTTCTAAAATATTTTGAATATCTCTTTTATATGGTTCTAATCTTATATCTTCCTTTAAATAGTTATTAATGACGTTTTCATCTGTAAATGTGATTTCAGGTGTTATATATGCAGTTGCTGTGCTAAATTCTGAATTTAAATTTTCTACCTCTTTAAATAACTTGATTCTTTCTTGGTCTGCCATGTTTAAATGATAGTTTAACATTCCATAAGCATATACTTGTTCAAACTTTATTAATGTTGTTTCATATAAGTGATAACATTGATATAAATTTTCTGAATTATCACACAATATACCTTTATAACTTTCTATTTGTTTTAATTTATCTCTTACATTTTTCATTTCATCATAAAATTCTTCTTTATTTTTAAATAAATCTGTTAAATCCCAACTGTATTTATCTTGTAGTTTTTCCATGTTCTTATCCTCCTTCTTTCCTATTCTACCATACCTGAATTTTATATACAACAAAAAACACCTTTATTAGTATATAAATTTCTGTAGTAGATTATACAAATAAAAGTGTTTTTACATAACATATTCATTAATAAACAGGGATTTTTATCTCCATTCCTTCAGATAAATTACTAGTTGTCATATGATTAATTTCTTTTAATTCTAATATAACATTTTGGATATCCTGATTTTGAAAATATACATTTTCTTGTATTTCCTTTTCTGCAATCTCCCATAATGTTTCTCCTTTTACAACATATTCCGTTTTATATTTTGTTTCACTATTGGAATATGTCTTATGGCTTGCAATACATATGATAGCAATCACTATACATGTCAAAATCGTGATTGTTCTTATAAATTTATATTTATTAATAATTTTTATATGTTTCATAACAGTCCTCCTTTAAGAATATATGTTCGGTATATTTGTATTATATACGAACATTTATTCTTTGTCAATACCTGTTACAAAAAAATGTTTGTTTTTAAATTAGTATGGGGCTGATTTGTTCTCCTTCTAGGGCATATTCTATTGTTTTTATGATATATTCTGCATCAAATACAATTGACCTTGGTTTTGTTATGGGATTATCTTGTCTAAACGGCACAAAATAATAATTTTTTCTATTTAATAATTTTCCTATGTTTTCAGCATTACCACTTAATCCGTTATTAGTAGATGGTGCAATGACTAGTGGTCGATTATTTCTCAGATGTGATTTTGCAGCCATAGTGGCAGGTGTATCTATAATATCACAGGCTAATTTTGACATTGTATTTCCAGAACAAGGTGCAATAATCATTACATCTGTCATTTTTTTAGGGCCAATTGGTTCTGCATCTACAATTGTATGAATAATTTTCTTTCCTGTCATTTCTTCTATTTCATTAATAAAATCTTCTGCTTTTCCAAATTTTGTATCTAATTGATAACTATTAAAAGACATGATAGGTACAATTTCTGCTTCTTTTTTTATTAATTCTTTCATTTTCGGTAACACTTTTCGAAATGTACAAAACGAACCTGTTAATACAAATCCTATTTTTTTTCCCTTTACTTCCAAATAAACTCCTCCTTTCCTTTTACCTCTTATATAATATGATTTTATGTAAATAATGCTTTCTATTTTTCATAATATCTATAAAGAAAAATAGAACAGTACATATATACTGCTCTATACTCATAAATATTGATTCTTTTTAATTCTTCACTTCTATTTTATTTTCATAAATTACGTTCATCACCTCATCTGAATAATATTTATCAAAAAATACATCTATATTATTTGTTGCTGCAATTTCACGATTTCTTTCATCTTGTCTAATGGCTGCCATTGAAGATACAGATATATTAAATAGCATAAATATAGCAAATAAAGCGGTTATGGTTCTAAAATATTGATTTTTTATAATCTTATCAATATGATTGATTAGTGGCATAACATATTTCATAAACAATATTCCTCCTATTCCCCAATACGTACAATGTAACAAACTTGTCCTTCCATTTATATTAAACCATAAATTCGAATAATCCCATGATATGGTTCCAAATAAAAGCTCTTGAAAATAAGAACATAAGTATTCTACAACTCCTCCTAATACCATTGTTACCAAAAAGATTTTTAGATATCCTCCCTTTATTTTAGGAACAACAAAATAGTAAGCTAATATTCCTAATCCATATACTTGTGCAAATGGCCCAAATAATAACCCTTGTCTTGATACAAAATGACCATTTTGAACCAATCCTACAATCATTTCCACTACATATCCAATTAAACTTCCTATAATAAACACCCAAAATACTTTAATACATTGATTTACCCATTTTTCTTTTTTCATTTGCTTCACCCCTTATATTATTATTTTATAAAATCTTTTGTTCTACTCAAATTGCTTTGCCTTACATTTCTATTACATTTTTGTAATTTTACTATATCATGCAAATCTTAATAATACTTTTAGAGATTCTTAAATTTACTTAAATACTTTCTTAAGAAAAATTAAGAAAACATCTGATTTTTTTGGCTATTTCACAAAAATAAAAAATAGTTACATATATTTTTACATAATATATATAACTATTTTTTGTAGATTTATAAAAATTTATATATTGATAATTAAAATATTCAAAAAGAAATGTCCATCAATTTAAATATTTTAATACTGAAAATATTGTATCTAATAGTAATATTCCAATCAGTATAAAACAGATGATTTTTTGAAGATTATTTGCATTTCCTTTTGTTAGTTTTTGTATTTTATCTTGTATATATGGATGTAATTTTTCTAACAAAATTAGTCCAATAACACCCCAAAATATAGAATATAATAAACTAACTCTCCCTTGAATATTTAGGAAATCATTTGAATAGTCCCACCATCTTAGACCAAATAGCATTTCTAATATAAAAGAAACCATATATTCAAACAATGTAAAAGCAATTGTTGCAATCAAAAACTTTAAAAATGGCTTTTTATATAATTTTTTTGTCGCCATTAATAATAAGACTGCCCCAAAACCATATATTGGACAAATCGGTCCAAATAGAAATCCTCTTTTTACAAAATAACCATGTACAAACATAGCATAAATGGTTTCTATTAACCAGCCTAAAAATGAATAAACAAAAAAATAAATGATATATTCGATTATTTTATCTTTTGTACTTTTGGCTTTAACTACATTTTCCATAAAATTCCCCTTTTTCCCTTTCTATTTTATGTCATCTTGTATTGATTTTAATGCTTCTTGTGTCACTTTGCTTTTATCAAACTTGTTGATAACAAATACAACCACACCAACTAATAAAAATGTAATGGCATATATGACTAAACTTGATTTCCAATCACCTTTCATTAATGTATTTCCTGCAAATGTTGATGAAACAACTGAAGGTAATCTAGCAAATGTAGATATTAATATAAATCTTAACGGTTTTATTGGCAATAGCCCTGCAATATATACCAATAAATCTTTAGGTGTTCCTGGTATCATAAATAATATAATCATTATCCATTCAATTTTCTTTGGGTTTTTAAATATTTTACTATTTTCAATTTTCTTTACTTTTTCTTCATTATAAAAATCATATACAAATTTTCTTCCTAATTTCCTTACTAAGAAAAAGATTCCTGTTGTAATAATACATACAGATATGGTAATAAATAGTAATCCACCCCATCCACCATAGCACATACCTGCTAATATTTCTATTGGTTCTCCTGGCAATATGAATAAGAATATTTGTGCTACTTGAAGCCCAAACAGCATTAATAATCCAATCATTCCTGAATCATTTACTTTATTTTTAAAAGCTTCTTGTCCTTCCACTGTACTTAAATTTTTCATAACCGGTATTAAATAGGCTAATACAGCTATAATAATTGCTATTGCAATCACTGCTAATATGATTCTAAATATTTTTATCTTGGTTTTTCTACTCATCTTTATCCTTTCTGTTTATGTAAAAATAAACCATACCATATATATTATACCACATTTTTCCTAAAATGTATGCATTTTCCTATATTTTTGTCTTACATTTTTGTCACACTTAGTATATCAAGTATTTATTAAGTATTTTTTTACGAAATATTAAAATTTTCTTAATATCTTTTTCATAATAGTAAAACACATCTCAAATTTAATCTAAGATGTGTTTTATTTCAATTTTTTACCTGCTGTCATGTACTTTGGGTTCATTTTTTAATACATTTTCTTTCATTACTTGATTAATAATGTTTATGTCACTTGCAATATCATGGTGCCCATTTGGTATTTTAGTTTTTGAAATTTTAATTTCATTTTTATCACATATTTCTTCAATGTATTTTGATGATTTTTCATCAACCATTCCATCTGATATTTTTCCTTTAAAAATTGTTTTACTAGATAAATATAGCATAATTGCATTTATATTTCTTGTTTCTAAAGCCCTTGTTAACGTTTTTTCCGAACAATTGGTAGTAATATTTGTGAAATTAACTTGTTTTAATCTTGCCAATGTTTCTTCATTAAACATACTTGCTAAAAAATTTCTATCATATCTATTTAAATGTTTAGTTGGTACTCCCTTTTTATCTACAATAGATATATCATAATCCATATGAGATTGACTAAATACATTCCAATGTATTGTTTTCAAAGCTTTTAATAGATTATTAGATTGATTTTCTTTTTTGGTTTTTGGCCTAATTTTCTGTAAACTCGGTATTAGTCTTTTTAATAAACTATCTGATATACTCCCTACAAGTTCATCAAGTTTTTTATATAATAATCTTGGAGATGCAAAAATAGTACCCAAAAATGGTGCCTGATATGCTATTACATTTAACTTATTTAAATTAGAATCTCGTAAATATTTTAAAGTTGCTGTAACTATGCAACCACCTTTAGAAACGCCTAAAATATGTATTTTTTTGCAATTTTTTTCTTCTTTTAATTTATTGATGTGTTTAGCCAATAATTTTGCTTCTTCCTCATGTGGTCCATCTTTATCTACTAAAATCGTTTCACATTTAATTCGTTTGTTACTTTCATCTAATATTGGCAAAAAATTACTGATTCCCCATCCTGTTGTTTCTCCTGCTTTTCCATCTATAGAATAATTTTCTCGTCTCATTCCGTCCTATCAAAATAAAATACTCATACTCATCTTGTTGTTTTCTATTTCCAAAATCAGTATTATATCTTACAACTGAAAATGCTTGTCCTTTTTCTTTTTCTCGTGGCTTTTCCCATTTCTCGCTATCTAAATTATATTTAAATAATGACCTACATTTTGCTAAACATTTTTTATGACCGATATTTTACAATTGCCATATCACTTTGGTATTTTTTCTTTGATTTACATTGAGGTTTTTTTATGCGTAATTTTTCTAATCCCTTTCTTTTCATAATTAATATGCCTCTCTATCTTTTTATTTATTCTTTTTTCCATGTCATAATATATTCTTTTTCATTAAATTGTTCATTTAATTGGATTTTACTATTTTTAAATTGTAGCTTTGAAAAAAATATAATACCATTCATGTTTTTTTCAAATATCTTTATATATATTTCTGTATTTTCTTCAAGATTATTTCTATAAAAGTTTAGCAATTTAGTTCCAATTTCATGTCCTCTATTTTCTTCTTTTACATATATTGCTTTAATTTCATTGTCATGAATAGAAATAAATCCTAAAATTTCATCATTTTCTACATACACATAAGTTTTAAAATTCTCTAAAAAGTCTACTTTTACTTGATTATAGATTTCTAACCAATAATCTTTTTCAATAAAACTATTTGCTTTAAAATTTCCTTTTACCCATATTGTCATGACTTTTGTTAAGTCATCTTCTTTTATTTTTCTTATCATATAATCACCTTTTTCCTTTGTTTTTTCTTAATGTAACAAAAAAATGTGTATTTTTCAATATATTTTTGTTAAAATCTGGTGATTTGTATCTTAATCTTTTATATTAGGTATATCCATAAACCTTCCAATTGCATATCCTAAAATACTTTCACCTGCTACTAAGATAATTGAAACAATTACATTAAATTCCATTGTTCTTGCCCATGAAATTATATATATGATATATAATACCAAAAGAAATACATAATTAAGGAATAAGAATTTTAAAAAATCAGGAGAAAGTTTTTGTATTGTTTTTTCTTTTTCTATATAGTAACTAATAAGTCCAATTAATCCTGTACCTCCAAATACAAGTAATACCATTACAGGAATCATTAAAAAAGGTGTCGTTATAGAAAATACAACATTACAAATAATCATGAAAATAAAAATAATCTTAAACATAATAGAAATATTTGTATGTTGTTGTGTATCCTTTTTTAAGGTTTTCCTGATTTTAATTGTATTTAGAATAAACATAAGGATAAGTATGAAAGTAAATGCTAAATTTTTCATAGGAATATAGATTCCTTCTTCTTTTATTAAATTATTTTGCCAAGGGATATTTTCTAAATATAAGGTTTCTTCTTTCCCATTTTCATAATAAACTTCATAATGATTGTTATCCCATACTTCTTCATATATAATTTTCTTTGCTTCACTATCTGTTCTAAAATTTTCTTCTCCCACATATGCATAAATTTTATCTTTATTGTTCTCATTGATATATAACTCATATTGTTCTGAAAACCTCAACGTATATGTTGAAAATACTAGTATGCAAATAGCTAAAATTCCATTTATAATTCTGTATATTGTTCTTAAAGATGTTTCTTTTCTATTATTTTCCATGAACGCCTCCTTTTGTCAGTTATATATCATTGTTTTATGTTTGTCAATATTTTTTTATCGTTTTTCAATATACACAGTTATAAAAAAGAAGATATATTTTAGTATATCTTCTTAAAATTCTATTCTTCTTCAAATATTTTATCTGCTTCTTCTTGTGTTAAATATTCATATTTAAGCATCTTATTTAATACTTGTTTTTGCCTTTGCTTTGCAAGTCCTGGATTGACAGTTGGTGCATATACACTTGGTGCATTGGGTATTCCTGCAAGCATAACACATTCTCCGTCTGTCATTTCATTTGGATTTTTTCCAAAATATCCTCTTGAAGCTTCTTTTACAGTATCATATCCGTTACCAAAATAACTAGTATTTAAGTACAATTCTAAAATTTCTTCCTTACTCAAATTTCTTTCAATTTTAAATGCCATAAACATTTCTGCAATCTTTCTAGTCATCTTTTTTTCTTGTGTAAAATATATATTTTTTGCCAATTGTTGTGTAATGGTACTTCCACCTTCTACATAACTCATTGCTTTTAAGTCATTGATAAATGCCCTTCCAATTGCTATGATATCAATTCCTGGATGTTGATAAAATCTATGGTCTTCTACACTAATGATTGCATCTAAATAGATTTGTGGTAATTCAGAAAGTTCTGTATAATTTTCTTTTTCTTGTATTTGTTCTACTTTATCTTCAAGTGGTATATTCTCTATTGCCTCCTTATACATACTATATCCATTTCCTACAAATAATAAAGCAATACTTAATAAAATTAATACTACTAAACATACAACTTTTAGAAATGCTTTCATTTTACCACCTCATTTCTTTCTCCTTATTTTACTCCTTTTATTCTACATTCATTTCTGCTTTTACAGCTTCAGGCAATTCTTCTTTTTGGACTTCTTTCCAATTAGTAACACCTCTTATAGACATCACTTCTAATTCTAAATAAGCATCTTCCCTCAATTCTCTAGATGTTTTAAATTGAATTTCTTTTTCTTTTCCATTTTTGCTATATGCCATTAATGTATATTGATATTTCATATCATCATTACCAGATAATTCTTCTATTTTTGTATTATCAATTTGTGTATAATACAAAGATTTATGAATACATAAGAAATAATAGGCACCTATCATTAAAGCAATGACAATAATGACTGCAATTATAATTGGAATTTTTTCTTTAAAATCTTCCATTTTCTATTCCTCCTCTTTAATAATGTTCTTGCTACCAATATATGTTGCTAAGAAATATAATCCATAGATGATACCAATAATAATAGCAGTTACTATCACAGAAGGTAATAAATCGCTTGGAGATGCTAATGCAGCAAGCATTGACAATATAAATTTAATTCCAAATATAGAATGTATAATCGCAAGAGCTAATGGTAACATGAAAAATATAAATATCTGTCTAAATAATGCTCGATTGATCATCTTTTCATCACAACCGATTTTTCTTAAAATGGTATATCTTTGTTTGTTATCAGAACTTTCTGTCAATTGTTTTAATGCTAAAATGGCAGAACTTGCAATTAAGAAGATAACCCCTAGATAAATCGCAATAAATATGATAATGGTTGCTAATCCTTTACTTGCTTCTATTAAACTAATTTTTGTCATTCCATCTAGCTCTATACCTTTTTGATCTAAATTGTTCAATAGTGTATTATTCTCTGCTTCTGTAAATGTTTTTTCTATTTCTTCTTTTTCTTCATCTGTTTCGGCATTATAATTTGCTGCTAAAAATTGTTCTTCTTTCCATTCTTCTTTTAATTCAAAACTATCTGGAACTAATATAATTCCTGTATTCACATGACTTGTAGACATTTCAATAAATCCACTTTTACATTCGTTATATTTAGCATGTAAGGTTTTTCCATTAATTTGTATGGTTGCGCTTTCTTTTAAGGCTTGATTTCTTAATTCTTTCATATTATCGAAATCGCAAAGTACAATATATTCATCATTATTTAGGCTATATTGTTCTTGCCCATAAAGTTCTGCAATTTTATTATAATCTGACACTTTTATAACTTCTTCTGGCATATCATACAAAAGCATTGAAAATTGTGCTTTTGCTTGTTCATAATAATTTCCTAAACTATATTTCAAAGTCCATTCAGGAATCGCATAAATTGGAATTTCCACAACATCTTTCAATAAATTCATATCATATCCATTGGTTTCTAATGTATAAGAGATTGGATATTTTGAATCTTCAATTTGTTCTTCTGTAGGATATATCATCTGACCTGTATAGGAATCTTCATAACTTTGTGGTAAATTAGCAGTCTTATATAAATTAACATCTACTGGCGTCATTTCTTCCAATTCTGAATCCAATGAATTTTGTATAGATAAACTACTAGATAAAACACTTATCGTCATAAATAGCATTAAGCAAATAACAGACATACTGATAACGGTTGTATTTATCTTATTATTTAATTGTCTTAATACAAACATATTGGTTCCTTTTAGATATATCTTTTTTCTTGTTTGTATGATTCTTAATATAAATCCTGATAAAGACCAGAATACACCTATTGTTCCTACAATTCCCATTAAAATTGGCACTAACATTTTTTCTTCTGTATTTAATTCATAGATGCCACCTGTAACTATATAATAAGCATATCCTAACAATCCTGCTGAAATTAAGAATATGATAATAGAGATGATTGGATTTTTAATTTTTACTTTTTCATTTTTTCTAACAGCTGTCAATAAATTAATTAATTTGTATCTTGAAATAGTAAGTGTATTAAATATCATAACAGCTATATACATAACTGCAAAATAAATACAAGTTTTAATACAAGCATCTTTTGAAAATACAAAGGTGAATTCACTCATATCTGCTTGAAAAAGTTTAGCTACTAGTATAGACATAAATTGAGAACCAAATACACCTATAAAAATACCAACAATTAATGAAATGATTCCTACTAATATGGTTTCTATCAATATAATTTTTGATATCTGCCTTCTTCCCATCCCTAATGTCATATAAATACCAAATTCTCTTTTTCTTCTATTTACTAAGAAGTTATTAGCATATACAATTAAAAATCCAAGTACAATGGCAATAAATACAGATACCATTCCTAACATACTAATCATGAGTTTTATCATATCTCTTGTGGATTCAGACACTTCTAACATAGCTTGTTGACTATCTAAAGAGTTAAACATATAAAAGATAGCAACACCTAATACTAATGTTAAAAAATAAATGGCATAATCTTTAAAACTTTTTTTCATGTTTTTTACAGATAATTTAAATAACATCGTTCAAATCACCTCCAAGAAGTGTTTGTACTTCAATTATCTTTTCAAAGAATTGTTTTCTAGTATCTTCTCCTTTTACTAACTCATTAAAGATTTTTCCATCTTTAATAAAAATAATCCTATCCGCATAACTTGCTGTGAAAGCATCATGTGTAACCATTAAAATAGTTGCTCCTAAATTTCGATTTAAGTGTTCAAAAGTTTCTAATAATTGTCTTGCAGATTTACTATCTAGTGCACCTGTTGGCTCATCTGCTAAAATCATTTTTGGATTTGTGATAATGGCTCTTGCTGATGCCACCCTTTGTTTTTGTCCACCTGATATTTGATATGGATATTTATTTAAAATATCTGATATTTCTAGTTTTTCTGCTACTTCTTTTACTTTTTTATCAATTTCATGTGCATTTACTTTTTGAATGGTTAATGCCAATGCTATATTTTCATAAGCAGTTAATGTATCTAATAAATTAAAATCTTGGAATATAAAGCCTAATTCTTCTCTCCTAAATTTGTTTAATTTATTCCCTTTTAGTTTCGTAATATCTTGGTTATTAATAATAATCTTTCCTGCTGTTACTCTATCAATCGTTGAAATACAGTTTAATAAGGTTGTTTTTCCTGAACCTGACGCACCCATGATTCCAACAAATTCCCCTGTTTCTACATTAAAACTAATTCCTGCAATTGCTTTTGTTAAATTGGATTTGTTTCCATAGTATTTTTCTATGTTTTTCACTTCTAATACATGACTCATATATATAAACCTCCATTTATCTTTTATTCTGTATTTATTATACGGCTTATTCTTTTTTCTTTCTATTGTTTAATCTTACATTTAGATTACATTTTTGTAAGAAAGGCGTGCGTTAAAGAAATTAAAGATTTCTATATATAAAGAAAAGGTAAGATATTTTTTGTATCTTACCTTTGATTAGTTTAATATAATACTATACCTCTTTTTATATATTTATTTTTACTTTTAAACTATTTCTTTTAGTCATTTGTTGATATCTTAAATTTTATAAATTTATTTTAAAAAATCTATATTATGATATTATTTATAAAATTATTCTAAAATTTATAATATTCTTATCAATCTTTATTATTATTCACTCCTAACTTTTATGAATTATTAGTCTCCTTATTTATCTATTAAATTATAAAAATATAAATTTAAAATTCATTAATTTCTTTTGCAAATGTAAATGGTATAATTTCATTATCTTTTGTTTCTATATATGCTTTTTCTTTATGCATATAGTCAGAAATTTCATAACTTTTATAGTTTTTAAATTTATTTATAACTCTATCTATAATTTCTTTTTCTTCTTTTTTTAATTTTTTTATTTTATATTCTTCATTGAATTGAATTCTATATTCCTCATATTCACTTTCATTGATAAATAAATTAGATTTTATTGAAGATAATTCGATAATCTCTCTATGTCCTATTGGTAAAGCACCATATGGCATATGCTCATAAACTAATCCTGTAATCGTATATCCATTATTTTTATAACTCAAACTATCTATATACCATAATAACTTCATTAATACAACTTTTTTCGTTGGTCCCATTTCTTTTGTAATATATCCTAATACATTTGTTAGATTTCCTATATCTAATACTGTATTACCATTTATAATAGATTTTTCATTATATTGTATATACTTTGCAATTAATTCTTGTTCATTTAAAAAACTAATAATATTTTTATCAATCACTTCTTTGATATTTTTTTCAATTTCATCATATCGTTTAAACTTACTCCTATTCTTTTCTAATAATTTTAAAGCAAATAATGGATTATCATTCAATTCTCTAATCATATTATCAACACTAGCATCTTGAATTTGTTTTGTTTCATATCTTGTTATAGTAATTTCACCTAAATTTAATAAATATGCCATTTCACTTTGTGTTAATTGATATTTCTCTCTTATTTTTTTTATTTCTTTTGATGTTAATAAATCTTTTTTCTTTCTATATTCATCTAAACTATTAATTAAATTAACATTCCACAAATCTCCAGACATAAATATATTATTGTCTGGATATTTGTCACATTTATAATATAATTCTCTATATTTAATTTTTTCTCCTTTTATGATTGTTTCTCTTTCTTCTTCAATTAAACTAACATCATGGTTTTCTTCACAAATAGAACAAAACATATTTACTTTCTTTAATTCTTTCATTTTATTTATTCTACCTCCTTTCCTCTATACGGAAATCTAGTTGTCTCATATTGAGCATAATGAAATGACATACATAATATAACCTTACTATCATAACTTTTGATTTTTATTTTTATATATACCTGTTTTTGATTATATATTTTAGAAAATACATAATAATCTCTTGAATTTCGATTTCTTTTATCTGGACAACATTCTACATATTCACTAAGCTTCAATTTTTTTAGTTCTTCTTTTACATCTTCTGTTTCAAATCCCAAATCTCTTAGGCAATATTCTGTTGAATATTCTATTGGCTTATCTTCTCTTGGCATAATATCTAATCTTGATTCAGGAATTTTTAATATGTTTCTTACTTCTTTCAAAAATGTTTCTACATTTCCTTTTGTTGCTTGATATCCTTCTGCCACTTTCTTTACCTCCTGTTTGCATTAACTATCAATTGATAGTTAACATCAGTATACACCCCATTCATAATTATGTCAATACTTTTATAGAAATTAATGATGCATTTAGAAAATGTCTACATCCTTTAACATCATTCTAACTACTTCAAATTCGTATAACTATTTTTAGGGAATATAATCCTTACTTCTGTTCCTTTATCTTTCTCTGAATTTAATTCTATTCCAAGACTTAATTTATCACATAATTTTTTACACAAGTATAAGCCAATTCCAGTAGATTTTTGTCCTATCAATCTTCCATTTTCTCCTGTAAAACCTCTTTCAAATACTCTTGTAATCTCTCCTTTTTTTATTCCAATTCCATTATCTTGTATATATAAAATCACTTTATCATTTTTTGATCTTGCAAATATCTCTATTTTCTTATTTTCGTCTTTGGAATATTTAATTGCATTTTGTATAATTTGATTGATAATAAATGTTGCCCATTTACTATCTGTATAAACTTCATGTTCTAAATCTTTTAATTCTAATGCCACTTTTTCATTTAGTAATGTACTTTTATTTTTTAATATAGCACCATTTACAATTTCTTTTAGATTGGTTTTTGTGATGATATAATCTTTTTCAACAGCATTACTTCTTGCATAAAATAAGGCTTGTTCTGTATAATTTTCTACCTTGTCTAGTTCTTCATCTATACTTTTAGTTACTTCATTTTTATGGTTTTCAATAATCATTTTACTTGCCGCAATTGGTATTTTTACTTCATGAATCCATAATTCTATATATTCTTTATAATCTTCTTGAATACGTTTATAGTAATTTACATTTTCAATCATAGACTTTCCTGCATCTTGCATCACTTCTTTTAAAATTTTGCCTTCTGAAAAGTTAGCATTTTTGATAATTTCAGAAATCAAATACTTTTCGTGTAAATCTTCCATATTATTTTTTAATTGATTATAAAAATGTTGTTTTCTTTTATATTCAACAAATATGGAAATAGCAATGACAATTATGATAATAGCAGCTATGTAAATTTGTGCAATCATTCCAATATGATAAGCAAGTAATAATATTTCTATACTAATTAATGCCAATATAACAGTTACAATTAGCAATACTTTATCTTTTATAAAATCTTTAAATTTCATTTTAACAAATACCCCTGTCCTCTTTTCGTTTCTATTCTATCATGTAATCCTAATTCCTCTAATTTAGTTCTTAGTCTCTTTATATTGACATTTAATGTATTATCATCAATAAATTCTTCGCTTTCCCATAAATAATCCATGATTTCATCTCTTGATACTACTTCATTCTTATGAGTGCTTAAATAGTATAAAATATTATATTCATTTTTTGTTAAATCCATTTTCTCATTATCTTTTTCTATGGCTCTTTCTGCTATATTTAATACAAAACCATTACAATCAATTTTTTCTGGGTTTCTTCCTGCATTTTGATTTCTTTTTAATAAACCATTTATCTTTGCAAGCAATATTTGTATGTTATATGGTTTTGTAACATATTGGTCTGCTCCATAATTTAGGCTCATTAATTCATCAATTTCATTATCTCTACTTGTTACCATAATAATTGGGACATTAGATACTTTTCTTACTTCTTTGCAAACAAATTCTCCATCTGTATATGGCAAATTGATATCTAATAATACCAAATCAGCTTTTTCTTCTAGTATATCTTGTATCGTATTATCAAAGTTTTCTAATGTTTTTGCTTTAAATCCATTCTTATTTAGAAATGTTTCTAACTCTTGCCTTAATTTTTTATCATCTTCAACAATTAATATTTTACTCATATCTCTCTTTCCTTTATTTATCATTTATACTTTATTGCTATTATACGAATTTTTATTTATTTCGTCAAATGTTTTAATTTTATTAAAGCATTAAATTCTTCTTCAAGCTCTTTTTTTCTTTTATCATCTTTTGTCATTGCTAGTTCTGAAGTAATTTGTGATAGTTTAAAATCTAATAATAGTTTATCATTTTCATGATGATTTTGTTGTTTTTTACTTTTTTCTTTTTCATATTGTAAATAAGAAGAATAATTTCCTTCATATTCTACGATTTTATGATTTTTTATCACTAAAATATCTGTTGCAATATGATCAATAAATGCTTTATCATGTGTAACAAATAAAATCGTTCCATTATATTCTGTTAATAGCTTTTCTAAACTTTCAATTGATTCTATATCTAGAAAATTAGTAGGTTCATCTAATATAAGTAAATGATTGTCTGATACTAATATCTTAGCAATCGATACTTTTACCCTTTCTCCACCACTTAAATCTTTTATCTTTTTTTCCAAATCTTTATCTTTAAATAGAAGATTGGCTAATGTGTTTTTTACAACCATTTCTGATTGATTCGTATCTTGCATCACATTTTGTAATACATTTTTACTAAAATCTAAGTTTGAAAAATCCTGTGAAAAATAGCCTATTTTTATATTGGGATTTACTTTTATCTGATGATTACCATTTATGATTTGGTTTATAAGTGTTGTTTTTCCTGCTCCATTTTCTCCTATTAAAGCTGTTTTTCTATTGGTTTTTACAACACAACTTGCATTTTCAAATAACAGTTTATCTCCTAATTTTATATTTAAATTTTCAATATATATTGCAATTTTATTTTTCATTCTTTCTTCTGTTTGATATTTCATATATATTTTTTTATGATTTTGTGGTTTTTCTTTTACTTCTAATTTATTTAATCTTGTCTGTAATGCATTTGTGTGTCCTTCCAATTTTTCTCTTATATTTTCAACACCTCTTTTATGTAGTCTTGCCTCAGAATTTCCCATTCGCTTTGGTGTTTTTCGAATTTCTTTTGCTGTGTTTTTTGAAACATGAATTGCTTTTTCTAACCTATATTTTTCATTTATATATTGCATATATTCAAATTCTTCTCTTTTTACTTCTGCCTCTTTTTGTAACTTATATTTTGAATAATTGCCCTCATATCTTTTTACTTTTCCATCTTTTATTTCAATAATTGCCGTACAAATTTCATCTAGTAAACTTCTATCATGAGATATGATTAGTATCGTTCCTTGATATTTTTTTAACTCTTTTTCAATATGAGTAATTCCATTCTTGTCTAAATTACTTGACGGTTCATCTAGTAATAGGATTCCGTTTTTATCTAATACTTTTTTATGAAATGCTTCTTTCTTTTTTTCTCCACCACTTAAATTCCTATTTTCATAATTGATTTTTTCAAATTGCTCCATATATATGATATTTTGCTTACGAATGATTTTTCCTGTATCTGGTTGTATTCTTCCAGCTATGATGTTTAATAATGTGGTTTTTCCTGAACCATTTTGTCCTACAATTCCTATTTTTTCATTTTCATATATTTTTAAATCGTCAATTTCTAATATTTTTCTATCTCCATAATTTTTTGATATATTTTTTAATTCTAATACCATAAAAACTCCTCCTTTAATCATATTAAAGAAGGAGTTTATTATTTATCACTTTAAACCTCATCTAGTTTTTGCATATATTTTTATATGTTCATTTGGTAGTTTTACATACATAAATACCTTAAAATTTGCATTATTAATAAACCATTCTAAAATATGATTATATCTTATTTTATATTTTCTAGTTTATTAATAATCATTTTACCACCATTTTAACTTTTCTTTTCAATTCATTTCTATTGTAACATATCTTTATTCATTTTTCAATAGAATACTTACTCTGTTGTTGAATCTCCTATATAGTAAATTTTTCTTTTGAATATAAACTTATTGGTTTTTTTCCAATAGAATAATAGTCCACCAATAACAAAAACAATTGCCAATACAGCCAATGTAATATGAGAATATTGTTCAAAAATACCAAGCATATTTGCCCAATTTTCTCCTACTATATTTCCAATTATTAATAAAACTGTGTTCCATATAGCAGAACCTGAGATTGTATACATTAAGAATTTACCCATAGGCATTTCACTCATTCCTGCTGGTATAGAAATTAAACTTCTAACAATTGGAATAAATCTACAGAAAAATACCGTTTTGTTTCCTTTTTCGTCAAACCATTTATCTGCTTTATCAATATCTTCTGTTTTTAATCTAAGCATTTTTCCAACTTTTCCTGAAACAAGTTTTTTTAATCTTTCTTTATTTAATATTCTTCCTACATAATATAAAACAATTGCACCAACAACTGACCCTAAGGTTGCTGCTAGTATCATAACCACTATATTAAGATTTGTATGTGTAGTCATAAATCCACCAAATAATAATACAGCTTCTGATGGAATTGGTGGAAAAATATTTTCTACTGCGATTAATAAAAACACTCCCAAATATCCGAATTGTTCCATTATAGATAACATTATCTCTTGCATATATTTTCTCCTTTAATCATTCATTTCTTTTTCACCATTATATTCATTTACTAAATATAATGGTCTATTTTTACTTTCATTAAAGATTCTTCCTAAATATTCCCCTACAATTCCAAATAATAATATTTGTATTCCAGAGAAAAATAAGATTAACAAGATGATGGCTTGATATGCTTGTATTGCTGTACTTGTTACAATACATTTTGCAATCACATATACAAAATACACAAACAAAACAACAAATGTTGGTATACTGATATATGTAGATATTCTAAGTGGTGATGTCGTAAATGATGTAATTCCATCAATTGCTAAATCTACTAACTTTTTGTAATTCCACTTTGTTTTTCCTGCAATTCTTGGGTCTCTATCATATAATACTTCTTTTTTCTTATACCCTATCCAACTAAACATACTTTTAGATTGTCTTTGAGATTCTCTCATTTTTTTCAATGCATTTACACATCTTCTGTCTAATAATCTAAAATCTCCTGTATCTTCTTGAATTGGTATATTAGTTAAATGTTGTAATACCCTATAATACATTTTGGATGTAAATTTCTTTAACCAAGTTTCTCCTTTTCTTGAATTTCTTTTGGCATAAACATCATCATATCCTTCTTCCCAGTATTTTACCAATTCTGGAATCAATTCTGGTGGGTCTTGTAAATCTGCATCCATAAAAATAACACAATCACCTGTTGCATAATCTATTCCTGCAATCATAGCTATTTCTTTTCCAAAGTTTCTTGAAAAATCAACATAACTAATTCTGTTATCTTTTTGTCTATATTCTTTTATTAAATTGATTGTATTATCTTTACTTCCATCATTTATAAATAAGATTTCAAATTCATAATGTTTCATAGAACCCATTAGTTTTTCTAATCTTTCATATAAATGTGGTAATGATTCTTCTTCATTATATGCTGGTATGATTATTGTTATTTTTTTCATCAATTTCACTTCCTTGTTTGTTTGCTTTTTTGTTTGTTTTAAATGCAAAGAATTTACTAATAAAAAAGTTTAGTATAACAACAATTACTGTAATGGTTACTTTTGTTATGACATATTCAACATTCAATACTGTATATAGCAAAAATACACCTGCCATTTCTATAGCCATTGTAAAAGATCTTCCTAAGATAAATTTTAAAAATTCTGTCCATTTTTCTTTTGCTGTTTCAGCAGTGGAATTAAATACCATTTTACGATTAGTAAAATAAGCAAATAAAATAGATATAATAATTCCAATTGTACTGGCTAAATTCCCTTCAACTTGAAATGCCTTTACCAATACAGTTGAAACAGCTATATTGATTAATGTTGTTAGTACACCAAATATTAAATATGATATTGTTTCTCTTGTACATAGTTTTTTTATGATTTTTTCCATTTCTTTTCTCTTTCTTTATTATTTTATTTTTTAATTCAATATTATTTCAATAATTTTGTCTATTTAATTATATATTTTTTAAAATCTTACTTATTATATCAATAAATATATTCCTTGTAAAGGTTATAGCTATTTCTTATTCTTAAAAATAATAACTTTTTATTATTCCTGGAATGAATAATAATATATATATCATTTTATTTTTCATTCCTTTTATGTTTTTCATTTTATATTGTTTTGTTAAATAACTAAATAAAATGTAATGTTTTATAACATATAATCTCTTTTTAAAAGAAACATCTTGCATATCATGTTGTTCTAAAATTTCTTTAAAATATACATAATGACCATATGGATTTTCCTTAAAAACTTTTTTTATATTTTTCGTATATCCATCTTCTTTATATTCACATATCATAATTGGTTTATTGATACATTTCATTTTATATTTTAAATCCATTTCATGATACATTCTAGCTTCAGTTGAAAACTTTTCATGATTTTCTATCTTGTACTGATATTGTTTTCGGACCTCTGCAAAAAACACAATTGCTTTTTCTCCCGTTTCTCCGTTCTTTAAAATACAAATCAAACATAGTAGTTTCTTCTTTTTGAAATAGGTTTCCAATATTATTTCCTTTTAAATCATATTTTAAAAAACATAAACCATATACATCTTTTCTTTCTTTTGTCTCATAATAAGTTTGTAAAATATCATAAAATGCATTATCTGAAAATATATCATCAGAATCA
Organism: uncultured Clostridia bacterium; assembly: GCA_944393375.1. GTDB lineage: Bacteria > Bacillota > Clostridia > TANB77 > CAG-508 > CAG-269. The sequence continues at coordinate 60,503 of CALXZX010000001.1, forward strand.
CATTCTACAATCAAATCTCCATCAGCATATTGAACAACATGATTGATAGCTGACATTTTTCCTTGATTTTCTTGTTTATGATATTGTATTTCTATCTTTTTTTTATTTATGTACTGATTGATTACTTCTTCTGTATTATCTGTTGAACCATCATCTATAACGAGCCATTGTACTTGTACACTTTGCCTTATTTCATCATTTAGTTTTAAGTTTTTCACAATGCTGTTGTATAAATTACCAAGCATATTTGCTCTATTATATGTTGGTGTAATAATGGATAATTTCATAATTATTCTTCCTTTAATAATTTTTCTAATTCTTTGATGATATGTTGATTTTCATATGTTTGTTTCTTCTCATCAAATGTTTTTATATTATTTTCAATGATATATTTTAATTTATTATAAATTTCATGTTCATCATTTTCTACAATCACTGCATTTTTATAATTCTCAACTGCTTCTCTTGCTGCTGTATTGGTAATGATAATTGGCTTATTCAAAATTTTTGCTTCTTCTAGCACCATACCATATCCTTCAAATTTAGAAAGTAAGCAAAATATATCTGCTTGTTTCATATATGGGTATGGATTGTCTTTGGCACCTAATAAGAAAAATGTTTCTTGTAAATGTTCGTCTTTTATTAGTTTTTCTAATTTTTCTCTTTCTGGTCCATCACCAATAATATAAAATTTATTATGAAAATGATTTGCAATTAATTCTCTGTGGATACGAATTAATCTATCAATTCCTTTTTGTTCTACTAATCTTGCTACTGTCAAGAAATTAATTTGGTTATTATCAAAATTAAAATCTATCTTTTCTTCTGCTTTTTCTATTACTTTTTGTGCCTCTATATAATTATAGATAACTTCTTCTGTCGGTTTCATATTCGGATATCGTATATCAAATACTTCTTTATTATCTTTACTAACAAATATCAACTTTTGATATTGATTATAGATTTTTCTGTCTATCATTAATTTTAATTTTGCCTTTAAACCATTTCCATACACTTTTGAAATATCATTATGAATCCAAGCAATTTTCTTTGTATGTTTGTTTTTCGTACTAAATAGCCTTGTAATCGGTCCTTCCAAAAAAGCTATTTCTATATCATAATCACCTTGAATATATTTTTTATAATATTTCTTTTGGAAGCATAAGATTTTTAATGATATTTTTATTTTTTCCAACTTACTGAATTCTTTGTATGGTTTGTCAAATATTCTTTTTACTTTTATCTTATTATTTAAACTTTTTTCTAATTCACCTTTTCCATAAATCGTAAATATAGTGATATCAAATGTATCACATAAACGATTTACCATATCGACTAATACTCTCTCTGCTCCACCGAATTGTTAAACTCGTTATTCCAAATACTATCTTTTTCATATTTTCATGTATTCCTTTCTTAAAAAACAAATCTGATTGGAAAAGAATTAAATTCTAATTATTTTCTAATCTAAACGAATTTTTCTTGTAACTTATCACGTATAAATTTAATTCTCGCTAAATTTGTATATAGTTTTAATGTAGGATTATTGACACTTCTCATATACAAATTCTTTAATCCTTTGTCTTTTAAATAGGTATTTTTCTTCCAATTAGGAAATTGTGTATTTAAGGATTTCCATGCAAATTGGATAATCTCTTTTCTTTTCTTTTTATCTTCAATCATAACCATTCTAAGCATAGAACTACATAAGATATATCTTGCATAAGTATATTCCATTTCTTCTTTATACTCATCAAACAAGTTGTTTGTTTTGTAATATTCGATAACATGTTCTAAAACATCAATAATTTCTTTCGTTCTCGTATTTTGCACATTTGAGATAGAATTTTCTCTTTGTACATAATGGATAAATGATTTTTGAACAATTCCATAATGATGTATGAATGGTAATAGTTTATAGAAAAATTCCACATCTTCATATCGATATCCTTTTGGAAATTCTAAATGGTTATCTTGCACAATTTCTCTTTTAATCAATTTATTCCATGCGACAACTCTTGTATGGATAAACATTTCTTTTTTATTGCTATATTGTTTTCCTTTGCTTTCTAATGTCTTATCTGGATATTCCCATAAAAAATCACATTCTACATAATCCAAATCTTCTTTTTTGGCTTTATTATACATTTCTTCATACATATTGATTTCAACATAATCATCAGAATCTAAAAAGGCAATATATTCCCCCTTAGCATGTGGAATCGCATAATTTCTAGCATCTGATAATCCACCATTTTCTTTTTCCAAATAGATAATTTTATTCGGATATTTTTCTACAAATTGTTTGGCAATTGCCTCTGATTTATCTTGACTTCCATCATTCACAAGCAAAATTTCAATATCATCTAATGTTTGATTTACTAAAGATCGCAAACATTTTTCTATATAATTTTCTACATTATAAAATGGAACAATGATACTAACCTTTATCATGATTTAACCTTTCTTCTTAAATTTAAATACCATTTAATATTTAAGCTTAAAATGATTTTCCTAAATAATTGTCTTATATCTTTTGCCTTAATATTTTTTGTCATTTTTCTTTTTCTAATTTCTTTTATATATTGCTTTTGATCTTTTTTCTCTAATGTTTCTATTTTTAATAAAATGGCATTTGTATAATAAATTTTTAATGTTTCTGCTGTTTTTTTGTTTAATTTATATCTTTCAATTTTTAACAAAGCCTCATCATACTGTTTTAGAGCATCATTTGCTTTTTTCTTTGTTTTTTCATAACTGTCATTTCTTGTAATGCTTCCTTTTACTTGTACATAATGATATCCATAAAAATTAATAGAAATCATTGTTTTGGCAAGTACGATTACAAATGGAATTAATCCAAAATCCTCATGTTCTGTTCCCACCTTAAACTCTAATTTGTTCTTTGTAAATATCTCCTTTTTTATCACATACACACAAGGAGAGTCTAATAAAACATCTGTAGCATATAATTTTTCAAATCCTTCTTCTCCTGTTTTATCTTCAAATACAGGTCCACTAACTGTTTCTATGACATTTCCTTTTTCATCTTCTCTTTGCAATTTAAATTTAATTAAATCCATACCTTTTTCCATATATTGTTTTACTAAACCATATAAATGGATATCTAAGTAATCATCTGCATCTAAAAACAAGATATATGTTCCTTTTGCTTTTTTTATTCCATAATTTCTTGTATCTGCAACCCCTGTATTTTTCTTTTTGTAATAAGAAATGATTTTTGGATTTTTTTCTTTAAATTCTTGTATAATTTTATCAGATTCATCTGTACTTCCATCATTAACTAATACCATTTCTAAATCTTCATCTTTTTGTTTCAAAACAGATTCCATGCATCTTTTTAATGTTTTTTCCGCATTATATACGGGAATAATGACACTTAATTTTTTCAATATTCTCTCCATCTTTCTTTTTAAAATATTGCTTCTAATCGAAAACGTCCAAACAGAAACGTCCCCAATTGTCCCAAATTTAAAATATTGTTTCTAATATTTTTACAATGTTTTCATTATATGCTTCATAATCAAATGAATTTTTTATTTCATATCCATTTTGTATAAATTCTTTCATTGCCATATATATAGATTGTGTATCTTTTTCTACAACCATTCCTTTTCCTTCTTCTACTTGTTCATAATCAGATACTTTTGTTGTGATGATTGGTTTATGCAATACAAAACTTTCTAAATATACAACTGGATATCCTTCATATTCAGAAGATAAAATGATACAATCACTCATTACAAAATACGGATAAGGATTCTTTTTTCTTCCCAAAAAGAGAATTGTATCTTCCAAGCCATATTTTATAACAAGATCTTCATATAATTTCGTATCTGGTCCATCACCAACCAATAAAATTTTAAATAAAAAACCATCTTCTTTTAATTTTTTTGAAGCTTCTATAATTCTTGTTAATTTTTTTTGTAATTCATCATGTCTTCCTACATTTAGAAAAATAGGAATTTCTTTTTTGGCTAATTCTAAGACCACTTCTTCTGTAATAGCTTCTTTTGATTTTTCTTCAATTCTTTTTCCATTTATCATATTGTTACATACAATAACCTTTTCTTTCATGTCTGGAAAACTTTCTATAAAGTGATTTTTTCCTTCGTTTGAGACAAATATGATATGTTTAAATTCTTTGCAATGTAAATTCTCAAAAAAGGCAATCATCTTGTTTCTATCTCCATGATATAAACTAAGATAATCTGCATGACACCACAAGGCTGAATTTTTTGATGCTATTCTTGCCATAAAACTACTTGCTAAAGAATATGTAGCAAAACTTGCTGAAAAATCAAATTTGTTTTTATATTTTATAATAAATTTTATTCTATTCAATAAATTACTTATCTTTCTTAAAATAATATTTTTACTATTGTTGGTGTTATACTCAACCACTTTTATTTTTTTACTTAATCTGTCTAAAAACACACCTTCTCTTTTTTCTAATGCAATCGTTATATCATAACCTCTTTCTGATAAATCATTTACTAATGTAACAAGTGCTATTTCTATTCCACCTAAGTCTAAGTTATGTGTTGCAAAAAAAAGTTTTTTCATTCATTTTCTCCTCTATTTAGACATTATTTTTCTTCATTATCTTATCATTATATTGTTTTTTTTGCAAGTAACAGTTTTATTTATATAAAAACACTTTCTTTATATAGCAAAATAGCTGAGTCAGAAATCTTAAAAAATTCCTACCTCAACTATTAAAATTTTAAATCAATATTTCTTTTAAATTATACTCTTTATAGTATGTTTTTATAGTTATATCCTTAATTATAAATGTTCTACTAAAATTTGAGAAATTGTAAATATTTGTAATACCAAAATAGATATCCCCACAAATTTTGTAACTTTTTCCTCATTGTATAAAGATTTTACTTTTACAACACTTCCTAATAATAACATTACTAATGGTAATATTGGTAAGAAATATCTACCTTGTATACCTGCTATACTTGTTTGTCCAACAGTTGTCCATTGAACGTATAAACTTGTAAATATTAATCCTACAATTGCTAATATAACTAATGATATCCAAACTATTTGATATCTTTTAAATTTATCTTTTAACTCATTATCTGTAATCGCTGTAAATAGATAAATTCCTAAAAATGCATATGGTACAATAGAATATAGTTTAATTAACTCTCCCCATCCTAAATCGGCTCCAAATAGAGATAATAAATAATTACTACCATTAAGATTGAACGTATATAAGACATTTTGTATGTATAAAATTGGATTTTGTAATGCTAGTAGTACTTGAATTTTCGAATCTCCTTCTCTAAATGTAGACAAATATCTACTAGATATTGCTAACCAAATTAGATTTATCATCATCGCGATTCCTGCTATTATGCAGAAGTTTAATATTTTATTTTTATTCCCTGCATTTTTAAATTTTTCTTTTGGAATAATTAAAATTAATCCAACTAATGGTATATATACAATCTTACACAATGCAATGACAATAGATGAAATAAGCAGAATCACTTTTTCTTTCATTTCCAGTTGTTCTTTTTTTTCAAAGGCTAAGTGTAATATATAAGCAATATAGAAAAAGGCTACAGAAATTGTCATAGAATCAGGAGATAAAGATGTAAATCCTTCAATTGCAATTGGTATCATTGCTGGTACTAATAACAATTTTTTCCCAAACGGAATAAGTTTTATTGCAAAATATAATACTAATAATGCAAATATCATGTTAACGATTCTTCCACCATATGTTATCAAATATACATTATCTGTCACTAATCTTGCTAAAGCTATACCTGTTGCTTGTGGTATATATTGCACAAAAGAATATACAGCTGCTGTTTCTGGATTTAGGATTCCTTTATTATCTTCGTTTAGTTTTATATTTAAGAGTTCTTTCATTGTTTGGTAATCTAATTCTGTCCAATTGGTTGGAAATACCTTTGACACACCTTCTGGCATCATTGACCCTTGTACACCATCTTCTTGTGGTGTCATTAGCGTTCCTTGTGATACTTCATATGCTTTTAGCCAATGATAATATTCATCATGATTTTTGAATGTTGGCATTGTTACTAAAAAAAATATACATGCAAATGGTGCTATCATTAAAAAGATATTCTCAATCTTCATACTTTTTTTATAATATATAATACTTGATACAATATAAACTCCTAATATGAATATAATTAAAATAACAGAATATATGATTGTTCTGATATTACTTTTATATAAGTCTTGAAAAATGATGGAAGCTCCTTGTATTTCTTCGCCATTAATGGTTAAATGGTTTTTCAAAAATTCGTTTTTATCTGTATATTTAACACTATAAAATTTATTAGCATCTTCCAAGTCATTAAATCTTATAAAAATTTGATATTCTTTATCTTTTGAATCTTTTTGTTTTGGGAATTCTAATGTATATTGTGAGGTTTCTCTTACATAATTACGTAAAATCTCTCTTTCTTGTATTACATTTCCATTAGCATCTTTTATCCCTACTGTTACTTTTCCACCACAATTCACATCCACTTTATATGGTTCAAAATCTATTTTTACTTTTTTTAAATTATTATCAATCGCAACAAAAGTTTGTACAATTTCCGTTCCTGCTGAAGCATCTTCTAATGTTCCAGTTTCTTCTTGTATTTCTCCTGTTGTATAAAGTTTTTCTTCTATTTTAAGTGAATAATTTGCTATTAAAACAATTATCAAAACTGCTATTGTTAAAATACCATAAAATTTCCAATCTTTTTTTAAATTTATCTTCATTACTTATCTCATCCTTTATTATTTTCGTTTGTTTTCTTCTTATGAATTCATATTTTATTTTATATTTAGCAAAATAACTCCAACAATAATCAAAGCAATTCCACCTATTGCATAAGCATTTAAATGTTCTTTAAAAATAAAAACACCTGCTATTATAATTAAAATTTGTGTAATTCCTGTAATAATTGGGTATATATAACTTAGGTCAAAGTTTTTAATAATATAAAATGTATAAATTAAAAAGCTACCAATATATGCAATAAAGCCTAGCATTGCTTTTAAGCCCATAGAAAAATTAAATGTACCATCTTGTATAGCAATTTGTATATTACTTGATCCTGCTTTTACTAAAACAAGACCTCCTACTGTTAAAATCAAATATATGATAATACTAAGAATTTTCATCATCTGTTTCCTCCTTTATTCTTTTTTCTAACTTTTCTACTTTTGCTGATAATATTGCATTTTCTTGTATTAAAGTTGTAACTTTTTCAAATAGTTTTGAAAATGCCAAACTAATATAAAATATTATAACAATTATTAAAAATAGACAAATTAGGAATAAAGCATTTGTTGGCTCTGCTATATGTAACACTTTTGAAATCCCAATAACAATATTCGGAAAAATAGCACAAAGCAATGTTATAAATCCAAAGCATAGCCATAAAAGTGTATATCGATAAGATAATTTTTTCTTTTGTGTAACTGTTAAAATAAATATACAAAAGAAAAATGTTGCTAAAATTAAGATTATCTGTAATCCACGATCCATATTTTATATCCTCCTCTTATTATAAATAATTTAGACATTATATTTCTCTATTCTTAAAAATACATGCCAATACAACAGCTAGTCCTACCTTTACAGCATAATATATTGATTTTATTGGAGTTATTGAAGATGATCCACTATCTCTTTCTTTCATCTTCATTGGAATTTCTATGATTTTAAAATCATTTTTTGCTATAAAAGCATTTGTTTCTGGTTCTGGATAATCAACCGGATAATTTTTAGCAAATAGATTTATTACTTTTTTACTTGCTGCTCTATATCCTGAAGTTGTATCTTTAATTTCTTTTTTCGTAAATAACTTTATAATTTCAGAATACAGTACAATTCCCATTCTTCTAATAAATGTAGATTGAAATCCTTCTTTTTCCAAAAATCTAGACCCTATTACCAAATCATTTCCTTCTTTAACTTTTTTGATAAGTTCTGGTATATATTTAGGATCGTGTTGGCCATCTGCATCCATTTGAATTGCCACATCATAGTCATTTTCATATGCATATTTATATCCTGTTTGGACTGCTCCACCTATCCCCAAATTAATAGGTAAATGTATAATATGAAAATTATTTTGTTTTGCTATTTCTAATGTATTATCTTTTGAACAATCATCTATGATTACATAATCAACATCAGGGCAAATTGATTTTAAATTTTCTACAGTATTTACGATTGCTCCTTCTTCATTATATGCTGGTATGATTACTAGTGCTTTCATTATTTCCTCCTATTACTTCATAAATTCTATACAAATTAACAAAAATTATTTATTTTTAATGTTATGTTTACTTTAAAAAACACATAAATGCATAACATTATTTTCAAAAATAATTTGTTCTTCAGAAAAATAATCCCATGATTTTTGTTCAAATTGTTCCTTTATTTCTTGATTACTTTCTACAACATTAAATTCTCTACCTGTATACAATTTTAGTATCCTGCTTACACACCAATCAGCAGAATACGCTTTAATATTAATGTCTCCTGATGCTTTTAATTCTGGGTATACATATTGTGGTGTTTTATCTCTATAAATGGCAATTGTATCAATTGTATTTCCTGTTTCTTTTTCATAGTTCAATATTTCTTGATTAATTTCTAAACTTACTTGTTTATCTATATAATTTCCAATATAATTGTCTCTTGTATAATTCATAAAATATACATATTGTATCAACAAAAATATAATTAATATGCAAATAATGACGTTTTTCATTATTTCTTTTATATCAAATTTTGAGAATAAATACAATACTAAAATTCCAATAATGGCTGCCATTGGATATGAGCTTCTAGCAACAAACCATATTGAATTTGTATCTTGTAACATTTGTGGAGCTACTGTGGCAAATAATGTACCTACAATTAAATAAAATGCTCCTAATATTTTCAAGGCTTTTTGTTTTGCATTTATATTTTCTCTTATCGCTTTATAAATAATGATTCCTAATATAATAACTATAACTACTAAAAATAAATATTTTGGTAATAAATCATAGCTATTTACTAACATTCTTTTTGTTCCATCAATCACCTTCATAATTGATTCAGACAAAATCAGTTGTCCATTTACTCTTGTATTTGTAAAGAAAAATCGCACTAATAAGAAATTCAATAATGCTGGAATTCCATATGTTAAAGCAACAATTACATTATTAGCAATAAATTGTTTTACATTTTTTGAATATTTTACAATATAGATTAATGATATAGCAACAAATAATCCAACAGTTCCCTGATAACAACAGTTTGCTATTACCATTAAAATTCCTGCCCATATAATAGATTTCTTATTTCCTTGAAAAAACTTATCCATTTGTTCTACTGCTAATACACATATTAAAACAGATAATACCATAATTCCTTTTTCTATGTATAAAAATAATTCTAAAGAAAATGGATTTATTAATATCAAAGTAGCTATTATAGCACTTAGTATATGATTTTTTATATCTTTTTGTATTAGTTTATTCAATCTATATAATGCAATTATTATACAAATAACTGCAAATACATACGATAATATATATGTCCATTCACTACTTAATTTTAGTATTCCCATGACTCCATATGCTGCAACTGCCGTTACAATTCTTCCACAAGATAAAAAGTGTTTTACACTACTCATTAATTCATTTGTAAAAACGCTATAAGTATCTGGAGCATATTGTAATTTACAAAGTGCTCCAAAAAATACAATTGCTATTATGGTAAAAATATATAAATCCTCATTTTTTATAAGTTCCTTCATTTTACTTTTTAAGTTTTCCATTTTTATTTTTTCTCCTATATTTTATTATAGTTCCTCAGCAAATCCCTTTTGTAATTTATTAAATATTAAATATCCTATGACAATTGCTACTAAAACAACTGCAATTAAAATCAAAATACTTTGAATGTCTGGCATTGTTTGATTATAAAAAATGTCACGATATCCCTCAATAATATATGTCATTGGATTTAATTTTAATATCCATGCTGCTTCTGGTGGCAATGTTTCTACTGAGTACACAATTGGTGTTGCATAAAATAGTAATTGTAAAAATATACCTATAAAATGTTGTAAATCTCTTACATACACACAAATACTAGAAACAATAAAAGATATTGCTAATAATAATAAGTACTGTGCTATAAATATTAGTGGATATACTAGAATATATTTTGTTATACCAATTCCACTAAAAATGACAAATGCAAATATGATAATAGTAGAAATTAAGAAATTTACTGCTTCACTAGTAACAACAGAAATTGGTAATATCTCTCTTGGAAAATATACCTTTTTTAGAATATTCCCGTTTTCTATCATCGTAAATGCTGATCTTGAAATAGAAGTTGAAAAAAATGTCCATGGTATTAATCCACAACACAAGAAAACAACATAATTTTCTTGTGGATTTTTTAAAATCATCTGAAATACAATTGCATAAACTGCTATTTGCAATAATGGATTTAAAAATGACCAAATAACTCCTAAAAATGAATTTTTATATTTTCCTCTAATTTCTTTTTTCACATTTGTTTTTAATAACTCTCGATAATTGTACAAATTTTTAAAAACTTTTAACATTGATTATTCTCCTCTTTTTAGTATCTTTTTTAAAAATGGATATATATGTAATTTTGTAAGTACAACATAGAATGGATGTTTAATTTTATATTCTAATGTATTTTCATAAAAAAGCATTTTATCTTCTTTATTTTCTAAATTCCAATCTATATCTACATATTTTTTGTTAAAATTCTCTGCTAACCATTTATATTCTACTTGTTCACTAATTAAATATTTTGTTATCAATTCTTTTGTTATGTCTTTATATGGTAACAAATTTTTAGCATTTTCTATTTTTTCTTGATTTGGATTATTTTTTACTTTCTCAAAAATATCTTCCATATTTTTTACCATATTATTAATAGTAAATCCATCTAGTACCCTTTTTCTTGCTTCTTTTTTATAATCTTGTAAATTATTAAGAATTTTCTCAATTCCTTCTACATATGGAGTAACTTCTTCTTCTTTATAATTTAAATCAAAAATGTCTTCTTCTTTTTGTAAACATGGTACAATGACTCCCACTTTTGAATTAATCAATTCCTTCTGTCCTCCCACATCACATGAAACTACAGGAACTCCCATTGCTAATGATTCATATGCTGTTAATGCCAATCCTTCTTTTATAGAACAATTTATTGTTAAATCACTGATTGCATAAATTTTTTCTGTGTCTTTTACACTTCCCAAGAAAATCATTTTATCTTCTATTTTTTTCTTTTTTACTTCTTTTTTTATTTTGTCTAATAATGGTCCATCTCCTGCAACAATAACCATAAAATCATTTCTTTGTTGATTTAATTTATCTATAATTTCTAATAATAAATATGGCCTCTTTTGTTCTGCTATTCGGCAAATATAACTGATGACGTATTTTCCGTTTGTTTCAATATGTTTTTCTTTTAATATTTCTTCTTTATTAAATTTTTCTGGATCATAGATTTTTTCATCAACACCAATATATACAGTTCCTAAATCTTCTGGATTTCTATGGAAATGGTCTACTAGTATTTTTTCGCTATTTTTATTGCATAAATAGGTTTTATCGATTACAGAAGCTATACTACTTGAATCTCTTGAAAAACCTCCATTACGATTATACCATTCTTCCATATGTATATAATCCATAATTGGTATTTGTGGATATGTTACTTTTAAATATGGTAATATATTGTATCCAAATGTGCTGTTTGTATTAAATATGATATCTACATGGTTCTTTTGGATTAAATAATTGATAAAGCTTATCCAATACTTCCTATCTAAAAAAGTTGTTAGATCATATACTTCTGCACTTTCTTCAAATTGTTGTCTCCACTCATTTCTATTTGGCTCTGTTGATACAACTATAAAATTGAATTTATTTTTGTCACTACGTTTTAATATATCAAGATTAAATTTATCTGCTCCTCCCATTGTCATCCATGGTATAATCATTAATATATTAATTTTATTGTTTTTTGTTTTTTTAGGAATCTCTATTTTATTAAATGTTTCTATAATTTCTTCCCAATCATAATCTTGTTTTGGATATTGAATTGCTTTTTTTAATATAAACGCTTCTTTTTTCTCTTTTTGTTCTATTTCTTTGTTTATATTTCTAACATAATTCATGGCTTTTTCTCTATTGTCTTCATTTGATTGTCTTAATTGACTTTCTTCTTTTTTCTTTTGACGATACCAAAAACCAAAGAAATTCATTCTAACTGGAAACATGCTTTCTTTCATCATCTTTAGCCATAAACACCAGTCTTCATATACATTTTTATCTCTTATTTCAAATCCATTCACTTTTAAAAATGCTTCTTTTCTTATCATTGCTGTCATGACTAAAATATTGTCTTGCATCATTTTTTTAGGTTGATACCATTTTGTCCAGGTATAATATTGTCCATCAAAATTAATAGTATCCGCATATGCCCAACTTGCTTTCGGGTTTGTCTCTAATGTCCAATAGGCACATTCTAAATAGGTATCAACAATCAAATCATCTGAATCAAGAAAAACAAGATATTTTACAGATTTACTTATTCTTTCTACTCCGAAGTCTCTTGCTGCTGCTGGTCCTTCATTTTCTTTATGGTATACTTTTATTCTGTTATCTAATTTTTCGATGTCTTCTAATTTTTTTATATCTTCTTTATTGGTAGAACCATCATCTACAATAAGCCATTCAAAATAAGGAAATGTTTGATTTAATACACTATTTACAGTTGTATCTATATATTTGTTGGTATTATAATATGGAGTTATAATTGCAATAATGGGTTCTTTTTCTTCATATTGTTCTTTTTCTTTTCTTTGTTTTCCTGGAAATATGTCTTTGTCTATATTCATACTCTCAATCCTTTCTAGGTACAAATTTTTAACTGATTGCTTTTATATATTCATCTACTACTTTTTCCGTGTCTCCATCCATTTTGATTTTTCCGTCACATAGCCAAATGGTTCGATTACATAACTTTCTTACAGATTCCATACTGTGTGTGACAAATACCATTGTCTTTCCTTGATTTTTCAATTCTAACATTTTATCAAAACATTTATTTTGAAAATGTTCATCTCCAACAGATAATATCTCATCAATTAGCAAAATATCTGCATCTACATTTATAGCAACTGAAAATGCAAGCCTCATATACATTCCTGATGAATATGTTCTTACTGGATTATCTATAAAATTCTGTAATTCTGAAAATTCTATAATATTTTCCAATCTGTCATCAATTTCCTTCTTAGTCAAACCAAAAATAGAAGCATTAAAATATATATTTTCTCTACCAGAAAAGTCAGGATGGAACCCTGCACCTAATTCTAGTAAAGAAGTCAATTTTCCGTGTGTTTCTATTCTTCCTTTATTTGGATAGATAATTTTTGTAAGCAACTTTAATAAAGTTGATTTTCCACTTCCATTCGTTCCAATTAATGCAACAACTTCGCCTTTTTTTATCTTTGCATTAATGCCTTTTAAAACTTCTCTTTTTTCTTTTCTATTTCTTGAAAATAGAAATAATAATTTTTCTTTTATGGTATTTGCCTTATCTAAATACACATTAAATGTTTTATAAACATCATCTATAATAATACTATATTCTTCTTGATTTTCTTGCATATTTTATCTCATTCCTCTCCAAAGTTTAATTTTTTTAAACCCTTTTTCTTATCTGTTAAGCTTTGCTTATTATATCATAATTTGTCATATTGTAAAGTAAAAATAATTTAACTTTATTCAAATTGAAAATTTTTTTCAATATAAAAAGACGATGGATTATATATCATTAATACAATATCTGGTTTATATTCTTTTATGTATTCTATTTCACTTCCTTCAAAATGTCTTAAATCAATTGTTCTTAATTCCTTTACTCTTAAAGATAAGAAAGAAGAAAATGGCAATCCATAAGAATCTTGAATAACTAATACTTTTTTGTCAGATTCAGATGTTTCATTTTGAATGATAATTTCTGGGAAATCTCCTCCAAAATAACAAGCATATTTGTTTAATAAAATATCATCATCTAATAAATCTTTTACAATAATGGTATCTTCAAAACTGCCATTTTTTATATCCCCACTCTTATTAACTGATAATTGGGTTTCAAAGTTAGGTAATATGTATTCAAAATCTTCTACTCCACCATAAAATCTTCCATTTCGTTTTCCAATAGAACCTAAATAAGCATTTTTTTGTGTGATAATATGATAATGATTTATATCTGTGTAAAAACTATCCATGTTAAAATTATATTCATTGTTTAATATTTCACTGATATGATTCACTGCTTCAAATGCTGTTTTTATTTTCCAATGATGGTCTGTTACAAAATATTCTTCTCGTGTTGGCATTTCTTTAAAATATTCTCTTAAATCTACTGTTTCAACTTGTTGTTCATTTAATGTTTTTAATAGAACATCTGCATTTTCATTTGCGTAATCGATAACCCCTGTTGGTAATTCCGCATTATCTCTTATTTTGTATGGTGCTTGAATATATATAAAAGGAATTCCTTCTTCATTGATACTCTTTTGCAATTCAGCAATATGATTTGCTTTTGTTACCATATCTTCTTTCTTTTGAAGAAATGTTAACATTCCATTGTTAAGTTTTACAACATCTCTTGTGGGATCATTACTATCTTCTAAATAATTTTTAAAAAGAATTCTTTGTACAAGACCATATATATCTACAAATTCATCTTTTCCATATATTTCTTCATTAAACATGGTTTCTGTATTTTTAGTTAATTCAACTACCTTTTCATATCCATCTGTTTGACTGTTTTCAAAAATAGCAACTACTTGTGCTTTTAATTCTTCATACTTTGAAAAAACTGTAAAAATTAATGTAGAAAAAATGATGGCTAAAAATACGATAGCTACCACCTTTTCTTCAGTAATCTTATATTTTTTTATTGTGATTAATTCTTGATTATCTTTCATGTTTATTTGCATTCCTTTCCTGTCCTAATGTCTTAAGTTGGAAAAGAATTAAAATTCGGCAAGATAAAATGAATTTGAAATTTGATCAACGCCAAAATTATAATTATTTTTCAACTAAAAATTAAAATATATAAATGGATTATATGTTCCCTTTATAATGTAGCTTAGACATACATAAAAAATGAGAATTGTAGCTACTCCATATATTATTTTAAATCCTTTGTTATCTCTGTATTTTGGTAATACTTTTCCAAGAGGAATACTAAACAAAATTCCTAATAACATATAGATTCCATATTCCTTTAAATATAAAATTGCTTCTGAATTGATAAAGGCATTTCCCATAAATCCGAATAAGCTTTTTATATATTGTATCGCATAACCTAAATTATCACTTCTAAATAATACCCATCCTATCATAACAAAGAACACTGTGTAAATGTGTTGACATATAATCAGTAGCTTATTTTTCGTTTGTTTTTTATCTATCTTTGTCAGTTTTTCAATTGTTAACAATACAAAATAGAAAATTCCCCATGCGATAAATGTCCAATTAGCACCATGCCACAATCCTGTTAAAGACCAAACAATGAATAAGTTTAATATTAGCCTTTTTTTACCGACTCTACTTCCTCCTAGTGGAATATACACATAATCCCTAAACCATGTCCCTAAAGATATATGCCATCTTCTCCAGAACTCTGTAATCGTTTTTGAAATATAAGGGAAATTAAAGTTTTCTTCTAATTCAAAGCCAAACATTTTGGCAAGTCCTATCGCCATATCAGAATATCCACTAAAGTCAAAATAAATTTGTAATGTATAACTAATGATTCCTAGCCATGCTAAAAGAACAGATAGTTCAGAGGGTATCATTCCAAATGTATAATCTGCTACGATTGCCAAAGAATTAGATAATAACACTTTTTTTGCTAATCCTTTGATAAATCGTTGTACACCTTGTGAAAATTTTTCAAATGTTTCTTTTCTTTGCTCTATCTGTTCTGCTATTGTTTTATATCGTACAATTGGTCCTGCTATTAATTGTGGAAAAAAGGCAATATATAATCCCATATTTAATGGATTTTTCTGTGCCTCTGCATCTTTTTTATAAATATCTAATACATAAGATATTGCTTGGAATGTAAAAAATGAAATTCCAATTGGTAATACAATATTAGGTACAACAAAATTTGTATGAAAAAAAGCATTTGTATTGCTAATAATAAAATTCAAATATTTGAAAACACCTAATATAGATAAATTGAAAATAAACATAAGAACAATCACGATTCTTACTTTTATCTTATTTTCTCTATACTTATCTACTAACCCTCCAAAAAACCAGTTGGCTATGATTGATAATAACATAATTAATACAAAATAGGGTTCTCCCCAAGCATAAAATAATATACTGACCAAAAACAAAAATACATTTTTTAATGTCTTTGTTTTTCTTAATAGACCATAATATATTGCTATCACTATTGGTAAAAAGATGATAATAAATGTTGTTGTTGAAAATAGCATTTTTGTTTCTCCTATTCTTTGTTATGTAACCAATTTTCTAATTCATTAAATTGGTTTTCTGCTTCTTTGATTACTTTTTTTAATTTATAATTACTTGCTCTTTTAAAATAATATTTTCTCAATATTGTTTCATAATTCATATCTCTAATAGGTTGATATCTACTAAAAAACTTTGATTCTTCAATAACCGTTTCTTGTTTTTTACTATATGTTAAATTATAAATTTTTTGTCTATATAACATAGATAATATCATGGAATGAAATCTTCCACATACCATATATTCCATTTTTGCATATTTTTCTAAATATTGTTCTATATTTTCTCTAAAAATTTCTACTTGAACATTGTTTTTATATTCTTCTGGTACAGTTGATAGGATATTTTGAATTGCTTCACTATCCTTTTCAAATTCTGAAAATCCAAATAATGTTACCTTGTAATTTCTTTTTGCAAATTTGATAATAATTCTCTTAATAAAGTCATTATAAGCACCTTCTTTTTCTTTTAAGTCTTCTCTAATGGCTAAACTAATAACGGAAATCCCTATTGTATTTTTTTCTTTTTCTATATTTTCTACTGGTAGTGTAAAAGCCATATCTGGTGCTTGTCTTACTTGTGGAATTTCTTTAAATAAATTATATGATTTCTTATCACGAAAACAAATTCCTCCACATAGTGAATATGTTTCTTTTGCTAAATTCAAATATTCTTCTGTTTGATATGGGCCAAAATTGCAAGACATATAAAAGAATTTTTTATTTTTTTCATTACATCTTTTCACAAATCTATTTACTTCTTTTAATTCATGTCTTGCATATTCTGATTCCATAAAGATAGAGCCGCCTACATAAAGGTAGGCGTCAAAATCTTCTATATGTATTTTATCAAAATCTCTATTTTCATAAAGATAATGTAAATTCTCAAAATTTTGATATACTTTTTCATATTCTTTTTCTACAACATGTATATAAAAATCAATATTTGGATATCTCTTTAATAGTAAATAGATAAATAAATTATCTCCTAAATTCACTTTTGTATAAGCAAATAGTAAAATTTTGGTCTTATTTCCCATAACAAGTCCCCTTTTCTATTGAATCGTTACTTTTATTTTTTTCTCAAACATTCCATCTAATGTTCTTACAACAATATTCGTTGTTCCTTTTTTCAATCCTCTAAAACGATTATTGTATACTCTTATGATTTCAGGATTTTCTGCATACCACTCTAATTGCGTATTTTGACTATTTTGTGGTGTGCATGTATATGTTAAATCAACTGCTTCATTAACACTTGCTACATATTCTTCTTTGTCTGTAATAATGTCTTCCACATATACTTTTCCCTTTTTTTGTACTTTTACTTTAATTCTTTTTTCTAAACTACCATCTCTTGTTTTGACAATAACTTCTGCTACCCCTTCTTTTAATCCTCTAAATCGATTGTTATATACTCTCAAAATTTCTGGGTTACTTGATATCCAATCAAATTCTGCATTTGTAGCATATTCTGGTGTATAGCTAAAAGGAATGTCTACTGCTTCGTTCTCATAAACTGTATATTCTATTGTATTTAATACAATATCTTTTACTTTTCCTGGGTCTTTTATGGTAACTTTTATCTTCTTTACATATAATCCGTCTAATGTTTTTACAACAATATTTGTTGTTCCTTTTGCAAGTCCTCTAAAACGATTATTATATACACGAATAATATTAGGATTTTCTGCATACCATTCAAATTGAGCATTGGTACTATTTGCAGGTGCATAATTATATGAAAGGTCAATAGCTTGACCAATATAAGCTGTATATTCTTCTTGGTCTGTCGTTACACTTTCTACATATGTTTTCCCTGGTTTTACAACTTTTACTTGAATTCTTTTTTCAACTACTGGACCTGTACGTGTTCTGATAATGACTTCTGCTGTTCCTTCTTTTAATCCTCTAAATCGATTGTTATATACTCTCAAAATATCAGGGTTTGATGAAATCCAATCCAATTCTCCATTTGTTGCAAACTCTGGTGTAACCTTATATGAAATATCCACTGCTTGATTTTCATTTATTGTATATTCTGCCTTGTCTAATATAATATCTTGCACTTTTCCTGGATCTTTGATAGTTACTTTTATTCTTTTTTCAACAACTGGACCTGTACGTGTTCTAATAATGACTTCTGCTGTTCCTGCTTTTAATCCTCTAAATCGATTATCATATACTCTTAAAATATCAGGATTTGATGAAATCCAATCTAATTCTCCATTTGTTGCATTTTCTGGTGTAATCTTAAATGGAATATCAATTGCTTCATTTATATTAATTTGATAATCTGTTTTTTCTAACTGAATATCTTCTAAGTAGATTTTTGAAGGGTCTTTTACATATACTTCACAACTTACTTGTTTTCCACCTGCAATAGATGTTGCTGTAATAGTTGATTTTCCTTCTTTTAATCCTCTAAAATGTCCATTCCATATACGTACAACTTCAGGATCTGAAGATTCCCATACTAGTGTTTGATTTGTTGCATTACTTGGAGTAAAGCTAACAATAATATCTCCTGTTTCATTTATATTAACCGTTTGTGATGTTTTATCAACTGTAATATTGGTTACAGGGACTGCTGGTTTCGTTACTCTAACCGTACATTTTGCAATTCTTTGATTGTTCCAACTAATTGCTGTAATTGTTGACACACCTTCTTTTAAGCCCCTTATATGTCCATTCCATACTCTGACAACATCTGGATTAGATGAATACCAATCTGCTCCTTGCATATATGCATTTGTTGGTGTAATGATTGTATTTAATTGTGCAGTTGGTTCTGGATTTGTATTACTAATTTCTAATTCCAATTCTGTTTTGTCTAATCTCATTTGTCTAACAGGTTTTCTTCCCTGTCCTTTTAATTGCAAATTATATGCTTCAACAATTCCTTGTGCATCTGCTACACCTAAATTCTTTAATTTTGCATCAGAATTAAGGAACTGTTGACAGTCTGCATCACTACTAATATAACAATGTTCTACTAATAAAGAACGAATTCCATAATTCATTGGATATCGAATAATACCATAATAATCTTTTACCACTCCACTTGGATACCATTCATTTGGTCGTCCTGAACGTGTAGAAACACCATGGTCTTGTAATCCTAATCTGGCAAGTCTATATAGTATTTTCTCTCCTACCATCTTACTTCCTTCATAATATTCTACTTGAGAATTATCTTGTGTTACCCAAACTTCTGCACCTCTAGCTGATTGTGACCCACTTGAATTAATATGAATACTAACAACTAAATCTGCATTATAATTTTTTGCAAACTCACCTCTATCATATATACTAGGGCAATCTGCATATCTCGTCAAATAAACTTTCACACCTTCATATCTTTCTAGTTCTTGTTTGGCATAAGTAGCTATTTTAT
Source organism: uncultured Clostridia bacterium (assembly GCA_944393375.1). GTDB lineage: Bacteria > Bacillota > Clostridia > TANB77 > CAG-508 > CAG-269. The sequence continues at coordinate 80,537 of CALXZX010000001.1, forward strand.
AATTAATATCTGATTCTTTTAATCCAAATCTGCTATTAGAAGCACCTGGATCTGAGCCACCATGGCCCGGATCCAATACAACAACAAAATTTCCTTCTTCATCGGCTGCATTGACTGTTGTTTGTAAAATTCCAATACATGCAAAAGCCATAATCATTATGATAATGATTTGAAAAACTCTTTTCATCATATTTAATTTCATTCCTTTCCCCTTTATTTAACAGTTACTTTAATCCTTCTTTCAATACTTTTATCTAGTGTTCTAACCACAATTTCTGCTGTTCCTGGTTTTAATCCCCTAAATCTGTTATTATATACTCTTACAATTTCTGGATTTGTTGAATACCATTCAAACTGTGCATTTGTTGCATATTGTGGAGTCCAACTGAAATCATTAATATCCACTGCTTCATTTTCCACAACAGTATATTCGGTTTGTCCTAATATAATTTCTTGTACTAAACCAGATGCTTTTACAGTTACTTTTATTTTTTCTTCATATGTTCCATCTAAGGTTCTTACAACTACTTCTGCTGTTCCTGGTTTTAATCCCCTAAATCTGTTATTATATACTCTTACAATTTCTGGATTTGTTGAATACCATTCAAATTGTGCATTTGTTGCATTTGTTGGATTATATGTAAACGGTATATCGACTGCTTGTGTTTCATATATGGTATATTCCATTTGTGGTAATTGTATATCTGTCACATATGTTTTATTTGGATCTCTTACAACTACTTTTATTCTTTTTTCAACCATTGGTCCTGTTCGTGTTCTGATAATTACCTCTGCCGTTCCTTCTTTTAACCCTCTGAATCGATTATTGTATACCCTTAAAACTTCTGAATTTGATGAAATCCAATCAAATTCTGTATTAGATGCATATTCTGGTGTCCAACTAAATGGAATGTCTACAGCATCATTTATATGAATATCATAAGATGTTTTCTCTAATACAATATCTTCCACTGTTGCTTTACTATAATCTACCACAATTACTTTTATTCTTTTTTCTACTGTTGGTCCTGTTCGTGTTCTAACAATAACTTCTGCTGTTCCTGCTTTTAATCCTCTGAATCGATTATTATATACTCTTAACACATCTGGATTACTTGATATCCAGTCAAATTCATAATTATAAGCATTATCTGGTGAATATGTAAATGGAACATCTACTGCTTCATTAACATCTATTGTATATTCTGTTTGTTCAAATTGAATATCTTCTACATATGGTTTTTCAACTTTTACATTACTACTTGTTACAACAGTTCCATCTAATGTCTTTACAACAATTTGTGCTGTTCCCTCTTTTAATCCTCTAAATCGGTTATTATATACTCTTAATACTTCTGGATTGGTTGAATACCATTCAAATTGCGCATTTACACTATCTGTTGGTGTATATGAAAAGTTTACATCTACTGCTTCATCTTCTTTTACTACATATTGAGATTTTTCAATCCATATATTTTGTACATAATGTTTATTTGGATCTCTTACAATTACTTTTATTCTTTTTTCTACTGTTGGTCCTGTTCGTGTTCTAACAATGACTTCTGCTGTTCCTTCTTTTAATCCTCTAAAACGATTATCATATACTCTTAATACTTCTGGGTCTGATGAAATCCAATCAAATTCGTAATTTATACTATTTTGTGGAGTATATGTAAATGATATATCGACTGCCTCATCTATTTCAATAACATATTGATCTTGTTCAAATTGAATATCACTAACATATAATTTACTTTTATCAATAACAGTTACTGTACAAGTTGCTGTATATCCACCATCAATTGTTTTTGCGGTTAATACAGATGTTCCTTCTTTTAACCCTCTAAAATGTCCATTCCATACTCTAACAACATCAGGATTTGATGATGTCCATTCCACACTTTGGTCAGTTGCATTAGATGGTGTAATCACTGGAATCGCATCTCCTGTTCCATCTATACTTACCGTAAAGGCATTTTGTTGCATTGTAATTCCTTGCACACGAATATCTTGTGGCATTGGGTTAGATGCTGGCATATTTTCATATACTGGTATAATAAATGTTATGTTACTTTGTAAACTATTACTATATAACTCATAATTTGAATATGATTGTGATGTTGGATCTTGAACATTTGTCATATATTGATGCCAAAACATATCTGATTTATTAACTGTTTGAGATTCTCCATCTCGTAATATTTTTGTTCCAACAACATCCCATTTATTAAAATATGCTGTATTTTGTCCTGCTTCAATATAATTTTTTCCAATTAATTTTGCTCCATCTACAATGGCTTTATATGGACTGTCCCATCCTTTATCCTTTGCATATAATAAACCATTGGCTATTGGATCTCCTGTGTCATATGCTCCAAAATTGTAGAAATTATAATATCCTTCATATCCTGGATATGTTCCAGAAACAGAACCACTTCCTTGACTTCCTACCTCTTGAATAATTTTACTTTTAATATAAAAAGCACTAACATTAGAGTCTTGTGCAGCTTTTATTATCATTTCTGCATAAGACATTGTTACTGGATTATTATTTAAATCATTACATGTAATGGTTTTATCTAAAAATGTTCCTTTTACAGATTCTTGAATGACAGATAATGTTTGCTCATCTGCATTGTAAGAACTTTCTACAAATTGGAATATTTGTTTTTCATTTAAGAAATTTCTAGGATCTAAATAATATGCTACAATTGCATCAGAGGCACATGCATATCCATTATCATCTACAAATTCACAACTATCTTTCCAAGATTTTGGTGCACTATTTATAACACGGTTTCTATGTACACTTTCATCTCTTTCATTTTGCATTAATTCATCCCATGAAATTCCTGTATAATATGCTTGAAATTTCCAATTTGGATATTTACTTGCTAATTGTTTCAATCTTTCTTGATAAGATGCAGGAAATTGGTCAATTCCTGTTTTTACATATTGGTAATATGTATCAGCAGCATTCGACACTTGTCCAAAACTTAATATGATTAAAATACATATAATACTTATAAAAAGTATATTTTTGATTTTTTTCATTTTTTCGTTCCTTTCTGAAAATAATATTTTCATCTTATTTTATTCTTCTTAAGTATATCATTTATACTTTTTTTTGACAATTTATTTTTCTGCTTTTTTCTTTCCTTTTTTTGCTATTACTACTAACACAACAATCATTACTAAAATAAGGAATGCAATTCCTCCCCAAATTGCATAATATTGATTATCTTGTTTTTGTTCTTCTTGTTTTGCTTGTTCTAAATCTGCTTCATATTCTTCTAATCCACTTGGGTCTTCAACACTTTCTCCTGCTTTTTTAGCTGTTAATTTATATTCTTTTGTTGTAACGTCATCTTCAGCCGTCACTTTTATTGTAACAATATGAAGTGTACTGCTAAAATTATTATTGTCTAATATTTCTACTTTTGCCTTTTCATTTTCAGGAGTTGCTGTGATGTCTAAACTATCTATATAGCCTTCATATTCCACAAGATAATTAATATCTTTATCATTAAATGCTGGAATTAATTGTAATCCTTCTATTTCTAAATTTTTTAAATTTGCATTTGCCTTTTCTTGATCTCCTTTGGTGATATGTAAGTAATAAGAATTTGTAGTTATTCCATCTTCTGCCGTTACTTTAATTTCAAAATCATTTACCCCTGATTTTAAATTTGTATTACCTATGACTTCTGCTGTTGCATTTGGATCATCAGTTATTGCTTCTATTTCTATCTTATCTTTATCTTCACCGATTGCTATTACATAATCTGTGATAAATTGGTCAAATTGTGGTTCAATAGCTTGTCCATCAATCTTTATATCTCTTAATAATGGATTGTTATTTTTCATTACCGCTTGTACTTTTGACATTGGTAATAAATTGATTACGATTGCCAATATAAATATTAAACCTAAAACATTTTTTTTCATTTAAAATCATTCCTCCCTTTTTCCCTTTTGCATAGTTTACATTTGTAATCTTATTTTGTCAATAGTTTTTAATTTTTATTTTTTATGATTTTATATTAAAATTTTATTTTTATAAATATATACATACATAAAATTTTACTGTTAATTTTAATGTTTTAAAAAACTATTCAAACACTACCTTTTATTTCAACAAAAATAAGGCGAAATACTTTTCATGTTTTCCACCTTATTTTTTAATATTTCTTATTTATATTGATTATCAATTTCTTTTAAGATAACATCATGTGCACTACCTTCTGAAATACTAACATCAGATACTAATGTTAATCTTGCTTTTTCGTGTAATTCAGGGATTGTAACACTTCCACAGTTACACATTGTTGATTTAATTTTTGCACAAGTAATTGCTAAATTATCTTTTAATTTACCTGCATATGGGATATATGAGTCAACACCTTCTTCAAATGAAAGTTTTGCATCTCCTCCCATATCATATCTTTGCCAGTTTCTTGCTCTATTAGAACCTTCTCCCCAATATTCTTTTACATATCCATTTCCTTTTTTAACAACTCTTGTTGGGCTTTCATCAAATCTAGCAAAATATCTTCCCATCATAACAAAATCTGCTCCTAATGCTAAAGCAATGGTAATGTGATGGTCATGTACAATTCCACCATCTGAGCAAACTGGGATATAGATTCCTGTTTCTTCAAAATATTTATCTCTTTCTGCAACAACATCAATTAACGCTGAGGCTTGTCCACGTCCAATACCTTTGGTTTCACGTGTGATACAAATAGATCCTCCACCAACACCTACTTTAATGAAGTCTGCTCCAGCTTCTGCTAAATATCTAAATCCTTCTGCATCTACAACATTTCCTGCACCAATTTTAACAGAGTCTCCATATTTTGCTCTTACAAAATCAATCGTATTTTTTTGCCATACAGAATATCCATCTGAAGAATCCATGCAAATTAAATCTACACCTGCATCTACTAATGCTGGTATTCTTTGTTCATGGTCTCTTGTATTGATACCTGCACCTACAATATATCTCTTATTTTCATCTAATAAAGAATTTGGATTATTTTTTCTCTCTTCATAATCTTTTCTAAATACTAAATATTTTAAGTTTCCTTCTTCAGTTAATATTGGCAAACATGCAATTTTATTTTCCCATATTAAATCATTGGCTTCTGATAAAGAAATTCCTTCATGTGCCCATACTGCTTTTTCTTTTGGTGTCATGAAGTTATCAATTGGAGCTTCCATATCATCTCTTGATACACGATAATCTTTATCTGTTACTAATCCAATGAATTTTCCTTTGGCTGTCCCATCCTCTGTAATCATAACTGTTGAATGTCCTGTTTTGATAACTAAGTCAATGACATCTTTTAAAGGTGTTCCAGATTTTACATTTGAATCACTTACAATAAATCCTGCTTTATGTTTTTTTACTTGTCTTACCATTTCTGCTTGTGATTCAATACTTTGTGAACCATAAATAAATGCAACTCCACCTTCTCTAGCTAAAGCAATTCCCATATCTACTCCTGATACAGATTGCATAATGGCAGATACCATTGGAATATTCGCATAATATTTTGGTTCTTCTCCTTTTTTGTATTTTACAAGTGGTGTTTTTAAAGACACCTTATTTGGTATGCATCTTTCATCTGTTAAGTTTGGTAATAATAAAAATTCATTAAATGTTCTTGAAATATCTTCTAAAATCTTTGCCATATTAACTCCTCCATCTATTAAAATATTAAAATAGCGAGGGAGATTAACTCCCCTCACTTTCATCACGGTTTACAAGTTTCTTACAATTTTGCCTCAAATCTATAAAACAATGATAGACAGAGACAACTCCCATTAAAATAGTTGCTACTATGGAGATTTTCTCCATTACTTTTTCCATCTTAAACCGTTTCATACCTATGTCCTCCTAAAAATTGATATTACTAGTATATCACATTTTTATTGTGGTGTAAACCATTTTTTCTTTTTTCCTTTATGCTTGTTACCATTCAGTCCTAAAACTAGAAATAATTTTATGTAGCCATCAATTGTTCATAATATGCATTATACAGTTTATTATAATATCCATCTGGAATTTGTAATAATTCATGATGACTTCCTTGTTCAAGAATTTCTCCTTTACTTAATACAATGATTTTATCCACATTTACAATGGTTGATAATCTATGAGCAATAAAAATAGATGTCTTTTCTTTTGATAACTTATCAACTGATTTTTGAATTAATGCTTCTGTTTTGGTATCAATATTTGCTGTCGCTTCATCTAAAATAAAGATAGATGGGTTATGTGCAAAAATTCTAGCAAATGCCAGTAATTGTTTTTCACCTGCAGAATAAGAATTTCCTCTTTCACTTGCCATTTCATCTAATCCATTTGGTAAGGAATTTACAAATTCATCAGCAGAAGACAGTCTAATAATTTCTTCTATATATGTGTCTGATAAATTATCATTTAATTCAATATTTTCTCTAATCGTTTTTGCAAAGATAAATGGGTCTTGTAGGACGATTCCTACTTGTTTTCTTAAATATCTTAAATTAATATCTTTAATATTAACTCCATCTAACAGGATTTCTCCTTTTTGAATCTCATAAAATCTATTGATTAAATTGATAATTGTTGTTTTTCCTGAACCAGTTTTTCCCACTAAAGCAATACTTTGTCCTGGTTCTATGGTAAAGCTAACATCCTTTAAAACCCAATCTTCATTCTTATAGGCAAACCATACATGTTTAAACTCAATTTTCCCTTTTACTTTTTCTAACATTTGACCTTCTTCAAAGTTTTCCAAATATTCTTTATGGTCTAAAATATCATAAATCTTATTAATGGATACCACTGCTTCTTGAATCGTTTCAAAGTTTTCTACAATACGGTTAATTGGTTCAAAGATTTGTTTCAAATATGTAATAAATACATAAATCACACCAACTTCTAAACTAATATGAAATACATGATTCACACAAGCCCAAACAATAACTGCTACTCCAATATTTTCAAAAGCTGTCATCATACCAATTAGAAATCCTTCTGTAAATGATGTTGGTATTCTTGATTTATAAAATTCTTGTGATAGTTCCTCGCATTCTTTTTCTTTTTCAAATTGCCTGTTAAAAATCTTTATAATTTTTACCCCATATATAGATTCTGCCAAAAATACATTTAACTTTGTCTTCACATTTTTAGAATATTCTCTTACTCTATTACTAATTCTTGTTATAATAACAGAGGTCAAAATAACAAATGGAATAATCATAAAACATAACAAAGCCAATTTATAGTCTATTGATAACATAATAATAATTAATGCAATAATCATTACTATATCTTTTGCGAAAGTAGTAATCACATCTTTAAACATTGTTGTAATATCTTCTACATCATTGGTTATTCTTACAAACAATGTTCCTGCTGGTGTTTTATCATGAAATTTCATATTGGCATATTGCGCATATTTATATAGTTTGTTTCTAATAGAATAAATAACATTTTCTCCTGTCATAGTAGTGGCTGTTGTTACAACAAAATCTAAAATATTTCCAATTAATACAAGTGCTATGTAAATACCTCCAATAATTCCAATTGTCATAACACCTTTTTGCCATAAGCCAGCACTTAAATAATCATCAATAACAATTTTAATTAGATATGGTCTGATAACTTCACATATACTAATTAAAATAGATAATATAGAAATAATGATTATCGCCTTTTTTTGTGGCTTTAACATTTTATAGATTCTATGTAAAGTTTGATTTTTCATTCTCCTTAATATATACAACCTATGGGCTATATATTTCTCCCTTCTTTCGTTTCATTAAGCATATATTCCTATGCTAATATGCTTTCTTCTGTTTTTGTGGATTGCTGTTCATAAAATTCATTATATAATCCATGTTTATGAATTAATTCGTCATGTGTTCCTTTTTCTACAATACTTCCATTACTTAAAACAATGATTTTATCACTATCTTTTACATCTGATACTTTGTTAGATATGATAATACAAGTTTTTCCTCCTGAAAATTGTTTTATATTTTCTAATAAGGTTTGAGAAGTTCTATTATCTAAAGCTGAAAATGTATCATCAAAAATAAGTATACGACTATTTTTTAGAAATGCTCTTGAAATAGCCACTCTTTGTTTTTGTCCTCCTGATAAGTCAGCACCTCTTTCCCCTATTTTCGTTTCAATTCCTTTTGGCATTTTAGATATTTCATCATAGATGACTGCTTTTTTAGTGCTATCTTTAATTTCTTCTGCTCTATACTCCTCTTTAAACAAACTGATATTATCCTTTAGTGTTGAAGAAAATAAGAAATTATCTTGTGTGATATAACAAATGTTTTCTCTTAATACCTCTATTGGTATATCATTAATATCTTTTCCATCAATTTCTATTTTTCCTCTTGGAATACTATATAACCTTGTTAATAAATTCATCAGTGTTGTCTTTCCACTTCCAATTGTTCCAATAATACCTAATGTTTCTCCTTTTTTTAGTTCAATATTAATATTCTCTAATGCATTTTCCATAACTTCTGGATAATGGAAATTCAAATTCTTGATAGTAATATTTCCTTCTAATCTATTTTCTATTTCTTTTTCCTTTACATTTACTTTTTCTGTATCTAATTCAAATACTTTATTTAATCTTCTATAAGATATTTGTGCTCTTTTGATTCTGGCAATTAATGGTGGAATCCAGCTAACAGGTCCTACAAAAAGTCCGATGTATCCATTAAAAGTAACCAATTCTCCTACTGTAATTTGTCCATCAACCACTAATTTTCCTCCAAATAATAGTGCAATAGAATAGCATAATCCAAAACATATATTAACAGTCGTGGTTAATAAATTGGAATAAATGTCTACCGTATTATCACTTTGTTTTACTCTACGGTTTTTCTTAATAAAATCCTCTAATTGCGTTTTTTCACAAGCATATGCCTTTGTTGTTCGAATACTATCTGTACTTTCTTGTATATATTCAGAAAGCTCTGTAAATTGATCTTGCGCCTTTGCAAAGCTTTTTTCTACTTGATTTTTTATCTTTACAATTAAAAAAGATGCAATTAAAATAGGAATAACTGTTGCAACAGTTAAATAAATATTAACACCACTTGCCATTTGATAAATCGCTATCATAAATGTATAAACAATTCTTGCCCCATGAGATATAATTCTATAGACAGCACTTCTGATTTCGTTTGTATCTTTTACGAAATAAGACATAATCTCCCCATTTTTAATGTTTTGTATATCCTTTAATTTTAATTTCAGAAATCTTTCAAACAATTTTACCTTTATATCTCTTTCAAATCCTCTTGAAATAACGGTTTCTGTATATTTCCATACTATTCTGACAGATAACAAAACAACACATATTCCCAAAAGGAAATATATGTTATTCATAATATTTTGTCTATTTGCTTCTATATCATATAACATATCAACAATATCCCCTATAATTTTTGCAGGGATTGTTAATAGATATATATTTAATCCTATAAATACAAAATGTATTAGCGAACTAAATTTATATTTTTTTAGTGAATCTATTATTACTTTTTTCATAACTCAAAATCATCCTCTGTATATTTTCTGTTTGTCTTTTGTCCAATTAGGGACATTTCTTTTGGGGACATTTTTGTACAAATGTCCCAAAATCCTTAAATGATTTTATTATCCTTCTTTTCAATACAATCATATAATGCATCATTGTTAAACCCCATATTTGGGTTATTTTCTACTTGGTTTTGTTGCATTTGCTTATTAAGATTCATGAATTCAACTTGGTCTTTAAAATTAAAATCATCAAACTCAAATCTCATATTTTTTCCTTTCTACAATATATTTTTCATATATTGTTTCCATTCTTACAAATTACCAACTTCATTATACATGAATTTAAATTATTTAACAAGCCTTTTGGTTTCTTTTGCTATCATTAATTCTTCATTTGTAGGTATAACATATACCTTTACTTTTGAATCAGGTGTTGAAATCACTTTTTCTTCCCCTCTCATGTTGTTTGCATCTAGGTCTAATTTTACACCCATAAATTCTAGTTTCTCGCAAATACCTTTTCTAATATTGATTTGGTTTTCTCCAATACCACCAGTAAAGATGATATAATCAATACCTTTCATAGCAACAGCATATTTTGCAATAAAACTTGCAATAGAATAGTTAAATTGTTCAATTGCGATTTTTGCTCTTTCTGTTCCTTTGTTTGATTCATCTTCTATGACTCTAAAATCTGGTGCCATTCCTGATATACTTGCTAATCCAGATTTTTTATTCAAGATATCTTCCATTGTTTGTGCATCTAGATTTTCTTTTTTCATGATAAAGGTTACAACTGATGGGTCTAAATCTCCACTTCTTGTTACCATAGGTAATCCTGCAAGTGGTGTTAATCCCATACTCGTATCCATTGATTTACCATCTTTTACGGCACATATACTAGCACCTTGACCTAAATGACAAGTAACAATTTTTGTTCCTTCAAGAGACTTGTTTTCTATCTCACCAAGTCTTTGAGATACATACATATGAGAAGTACCATGGAATCCATATTTTCTAACACCATATTTTTCATAATACTCATATGGTATTGGATAAATAAATTTATCCTTTGGAATAGAAGAATGGAATGCTGTATCAAATACACCTACCATTGGTTTATTTGGCATAACCTCTCTACAAGCTTCAATTCCTAACATACATGCTGGATTATGTAATGGTGCTAAATCTGTACATTCTTCTATTGTTTTAATAACCTCATCTGTTATTACAACTGACTCTGTTATTTTTTCTCCACCATGAACAACTCTATGTCCCACAGCACTAATTTCATCTAAAGAATCAATAACTTTATACTCTGGATTTGTAAACTGTTCCAATGTAAATTCAATTGCTTCTTTATGATTATATGCTGGTTTTTTAATTTCAATTTTTTGTCCATTTACTTTATGGGTAATAAAAGCTTCTTCCTCCCCTATTCTTTCATATTTTCCAGAAGCCAACACTTCTTCTGTCTCCATATTAATTAATTGATACTTTAGTGATGAACTACCACAATTTAAAACTAAAACTTTCATTTTTTCCTCCTTTTGAACATTAGGGACGTGCCAAATCGTTCAGAAATTGAACGAAAGGGACAGACCCTCTTTAATATTTAATATTTTTTATTTATATGACATTAAAAATTTTTATTTTTTTACATCTTAACATTCCATAGTCGCTCTTGCTATCATCAGTTCTTCATTTGTTGGAATTACAAAGGTTCTAATCTTTGCATCCTTTGCTGTAATTTCTGCTTCAATTCCTTTTACCTTTTGATTATATTCTTTATCTATTTTGACACCAAACACTTCTAAATAATCACAAATGGCCTCTCTTGAATCTTGCCCTTTTTCTCCTACACCTGCTGTAAAGGTTAATATGTCAAATCCATTCATAGCTACTGCACATTTGGCTACATAGCTAGCTGCTAAGTAGTGGAAATTGTCAAGTGCTAATATTGACCTTGCATCCTCAGCTGCTGCTTCTGTTTCTATATCTCTAAAATCAACAGATACCCCTGATATTCCATAAGCACCTGATTGCTTATTTAATATCTTTTCCATTTCATCTGGCTTTAATTTTTCCTTTTTCATAATATAGGTAACCACTGATGGATCTAAATCTCCACTTCGAGTTCCCATAGAAATTCCACCCAGTGGTGTTAATCCCATACTGGTTTCTACTGATTTTCCGTATTGGATGGCACACACACTTGCACCTTGCCCTAAATGGCAATTAATAATCTTTAATTCTTTGATATCTTTCCCAACCAATTCTGCTGCTCTATTGGCAACAAATTGGTGAGAAGTTCCATGGAATCCATATTTTCTAACTCCATACTTTTTATAATATTCATATGGTATTGGATAAATATATCTTTTCTTTTCCAATGTTTGATGAAAGGCTGTATCAAATACAGCTACCATTTTGATATTTGGTGCCAATTTTTTACAAGCTTTAATTCCTAGGATTGCTGCCGGATTATGTAATGGTGCTAAATCTACGCACTCCTCTATTCCTTTTATCACTTCATCTGTTATCACTACTGGATTGGCAAATTTTTCTCCACCATGAACCACTCTATGTCCAATACCACCTAATTCGTCTAAATTTTTTATAACACCATAATGTGGATTCGTAAGTCTACTTAGTACAAATGAAATTGCTTTATCATGGTTTTTCGCATAATGTTCGAATTTATGTACTTCTCCTTTTACTTTATGTGTCAAAAATGAATCTGCTTGACCAATTCTTTCGAAATATCCTTTTGCTAGGACAGTCTCTGTCTCCATATCAATGATTTGATATTTTAAGGATGAACTTCCTGAATTTAACACTAATATTTTCATACATACCTCTCTTTATTTTAAAATTTCCTTTAATACCATATATTCAATTTTATGAGGTATTAAATTTCCATTTTCCATTAATTCAAAGAATTGTTCTTTTGAAACATATTTGGCATTACTTACTTCTTCTTTTTGAAATTCAACATTTTGTAGATTAATATTTTGTCTTAATATATAAATATCAACAAACTCATTGCTATTTACTTGTTCATATTGAAACATTTCTCTATTTGTGAAGACATATTGTAATTTTTCTAAGTCAACATCAATATCTAATTCTTCTTTTCCTTCTCTTAATACTGCTTCTATTGAACTTTCTCCTGCATCTATATGTCCAGCAAATGAGCAATCCCATGTATTCGGATATAAATCTTTTTCAGCAGACCTATATTGTAATAATATTTCATTTTTATCATTTAAAATCCAAACATGTACTGATTTATGCCATAAACCTTTTTCATGTGCTACAGCTTTATCAATAATTCCTATTTTTTCTCCTCTTGTATTGTATTCATCTATCATTTCATGTTTCATGATATATTCCCCCCTGTTATAGTTTTATTGTGCTTGCACTGCTGTTATAGCAACAACTCCTGCTATATCATCACTATTGCATCCTCTTGATAAATCATTTACTGGTTTTGCAATACCTTGGCATAATGGTCCATATGCTTCTGCTTTTGCTAATCTCTGCACCAATTTGTATCCTATATTTCCTGCATTTAAATCAGGGAAAATTAATACATTTGCTTCTCCCTTTAATGGACTATTTGGTGCTTTTGATTTTGCAATTTCTGGGATAATTGCTGCATCTAATTGCAATTCTCCATCTACTAATAAATCTGTTTGTTTTTCTTTTACTAATTTTGTTGCTTCAATTACTTTTTCAGTTAACTCTGAATGTGCACTTCCATAAGTAGAATAAGAAAGCATCGCCACTTTTGCTTCTTTTCCTACTAATTGTTTAAAGCTTTTACTTGATGAAATGGCAATTTCTGATAATTGTTCTGGATTTGGATTTTCATTTAGTCCACTATCCCCAAATATAAATACACCATTTTCACCATATTCACAATCAGGTACAACCATAACAAAAAAAGCAGAAACTAATTGGGTATCGGGTAGCGTTTTTAAAATTTGTAAAGCTGGTCTTAATGTATCTGATGTAGAATGTGCTGCTCCTGAAACTAATCCATCAGCCTTGTTATCCTTTACCATCAACATTCCATAATATACTGGATCTAAAACCAATTCTTTTGCTTTTTCTATTGTCATTCCTTTGTGTTTTCTTAATTCATACAAAAGATTTGTGTATTTTTCATAATCTTCTGACTTTTGTGGATCTACAATTTTGGCACCTTCAATATTTACCTCATTTGTTTTTGCCTTTTCTAAAATATTTTCTTCATTTCCTATTAAAATGATATTTGCATATTTTTCTTTCATTACCTTTTCAGTTGCTTGTAATACTCTAATATCTTCTGCTTCTGGAAGGATAATTGTTTTGATTTGTTGTTTTGCTCTTTGTTTTATTTCTTCAATAAATGCCATTTTTATTGCCTCCTTTACCTCAACCATTATATAATATAAACAAAGAAAAGCACAAGTCTTTTTTTAAATTTTCATAATCATATGAAAAAGAAGCCGTTTTAACTACGACTTCAAAAATGATTTTTAAATTCTAATGTTATCCAAATATTTTAGGTAAAAATATAATTAACCCAATAATTACAGAAACAATTGCAGAAAATAATACTGCTCCTGCTGCAATGTCTTTTGCATATTTTGCTTTTTCATTAATATCTGGCATAGCAATATCCACTGTTGTTTCAATAGCTGTATTAATCAATTCTAATGAAATCACAATTGCAAATAATAATAAACATACCATCCATTCTATGGCTGATATTTTAAAAATAAATCCTGCAATAATTACCAATGCCATAATCACAAAATGTATTTTTAAATTTTGTTCTGTTTTCCATGCTTCTTCAATTCCTTCAAAAGCATATTTGAAACTATTTCTTAGTTTCTTTCTTTTTTTTCTTAATTTAACCATTTTTCTTTTATCTATCATTTTTATTTTTTCCTTTTCTAATTGTAATACAGACCTTGCCATATTCGTAAATAGTAATAAATACACAATAGATATTGCAAATCCACCAATAATATCACTTGCATAATGTACTCCTAAGTATATTCTACTAAATCCGATCATTGGTATTAAAAATCCTAAAATCCCACAGGCTACATATTTTATTTTTTTATTTTTGACCATTTTCCATATCAAATAAATAATCAATCCATAAAAAGCCATACTAACCATAGAATGTCCAGATGGAAAACTATATCCACTTTCAGCAATTAATCTATATCCATCTGGTCTTGGCCTTTGTATGATATATTTTAATAATTGGTTTAATAGAGTTGTAATAACTAAATTACTAGCAACACATAGACCTACTTTTTTGTTTTTTATAAAAATTAAGGTGCCTATGGTTATTGCTATTAATACATATGCAGAAGACAAATTCGTTATTACCTTCATGATAACAGTTAGTGGTTCTGACCTTAGATTCAAAATGACTAGTCTATATACCAATATATCTAACGTTAGTTGCTCATTTTCAAAAATATCTTCTAACATCATTATGACAATAATTAGACAAAGGAAAGCAATAATCCATTTATAATTTTTTTCTATCATTCGTTTTAGCATTTGTATTTTCCACTTCTTTCTCATTTTCTAAATTATAATTTTATTACTTTTTCCCATGTTAAATTTTCTTTTCCAAAATGACCATAATTGGTTGTTAATGAATAAATTGGTTTGTCTAATTGTAAATATTTAATAATACCATCTGGTGTTAAATCAAATTTTTCTCTAATTTTAGTAATTAAGGCTTCTTCTGATATGATTCCTGTCCCAAATGTATTTACATGAATAGATAATGGTTCTTTCATTCCTATCGCATAAGAAATTTGTATTTCACATTTTTTTGCATATCCATTTGCAACAATATTTTTGGCAATATGTCTTAACATATATGCTGCTGACCTATCTACTTTACTTGCATCTTTTCCAGAAAATGCGCCTCCACCATGTCTTGCATATCCACCATATGTATCTACAATAATTTTTCTACCAGTAAGTCCTGTATCTCCTAAAGGTCCTCCAATAACAAACTTTCCAGTTGGATTAATATAGATTTTTGTATCTTTATCTATCATATTTTCTGGAATTACTGGTTTGATAACTTTTTCAATAATATCTTTCTTTAAATTTTCTTGACTAATTTCTTCATTATGTTGTGTAGAAACCAATATCGTTTCAATCCTTTTTGGTCTATCATTTTCATATTCAACTGTTACTTGTGTTTTTCCATCTGGTCTTAAATAATCAATCTCTTTATTTTTTCTTACTTCTGTCAATCTTTTAGATAGCTTATGTGCCATAGAAATAGCATATGGCATATATTCTGGTGTTTCATCACAAGCAAACCCAAACATAATACCTTGGTCTCCAGCTCCTCCAATATCAACACCTAATGCAATATCTGGACTTTGCTTTGTAATATTGATGTCAATATCACAAGTTCTATAATCCATATCAATATTTTCATTGTCATATCCGATTTCTTTTATTTTTTCTCTTACTAATTTTTCGATATCTACTTCTCCTTTAGCAGTTACCTGTCCTGCAATGGTAATTTTGTTACCTGAAGCAAAAGTTTCTACTGCTACCCTTGCAGATTTGTCTTGTTTTAAATACTCATCTAATATACAATCTGAAATTGTATCACATAATTTGTCAGGATGCCCTTCTGTCACACTTTCTGATGTAAAATAATATTTACTCATTTTATTTCCTCTTTTCTTTTCATTTTTTACTTTATTGTATAGAAAAAATCAGCCTTTCTTATATTGCATAATTATTACATTTTTTTATTGTTTTGTCAATGGGACAAAAATGGACCAGCACCAAATTGGTCTGGTCCATTTTTCTTTTCTTATTCTATTTTAAAACTTTAATCAAAATATAGTAAAGAGCAGTTTAATAAATCCTATGATGCAAGCTAAAAACAAAGTAAATAGCAATGCTAAAATCGTAAATGTTAGTTTCTTCCATTGTTTTTCTTTTAAAGTTAAAATCATAATAGAAATAACATCAAAAGCAAAAAAGAACTGTAAAATACCACTTACAATCGATAATGCCTTTCCATGTATTCCCTCTTTATAAGATTTCATTATATAAACAATGGAAAATGGTGCTGATCCAATCAAAATTAACCAACCAACCACACTTAAAATAATAGCCATATATGGGCCGACAAATATCATAAATGGTACTGGTATAAAAGAAAAAAGTAAAAACATTAAAATTAAGGCAGTTCCTAAGATATAAAATGGTATTAAACCATATTTTACTAATACAGTACAATTCAACAATGTTTTTTGATTTACTTTTTTACCAACTGTAAACATTATAATATAATTAATCACACATAAAATAATAGGTAAAAATAGAAAGAATAATGTAAATGCATTTTTAATTGGAACTAGATTGTCTGGTAATTCTAATTGATTAATATAACCACTTATAAATATAAATGTATAGGCAACGATAACATTGTTTTCTTAAAGTATATATCCATATTTTTTAATATTCAAGTAAAATTTTAAATTTATATTTTTTACAATCACATACTTATTATAAAAATACCATTAATAAAAAGTAACTTCTCAAATTAATCTCATTTAATCAGTTACTTTTATTGATTCTGAAATTCAAATTAAATATACATAAATCATTTATTTCTTCGTCAAAATCCACTTCACAATTGCCTTTTTTATGACAGCATATTCTTGTTTCTCAAATTGCATATTGGCAATGCAATATCTTTTATTAGATATATGTGAACAAAAAATACATTCATATAAATTATTACAATCTTGTATGAAATAGGAATTACTAATTTTACTAGAACAAATAACGTTATAGCTATTTGTACAATCAGATGAATCTGCAACTCTTAAGGCAAAATTACAAGTTCCACTTCTTTGACAAGCAATAATATTTTCACTTTCTGCACATCCATCTGAAAATATAACATTTTTACATTTTCTACAATCTGTAGAGCGAAATACATTTTCTGAAGTATACATGGGGTCACTTTGTGACACATTGATACAATCATATATTCTTTGCGTTGTTGTATAATTGGTTATTTTCCAAATTTCTAATACTTCCTTTAGATTCTTAACATTACGTTTAGGTATCATCCACCCTCTTTTTTCATCATATTTTCTCATATTTTCTTGTGTAATATATTTTGCAGAACTAACAGCAGATGCCCAGGTTTCTTCTCCTGTTACACTATCTATTACTCTTTGAGGTAATCTGACATCAAAAGCAAATTCAGATAATACTTCTTCTAATGTATATGGACTAGTTTGCCCAAATATCGCCATAAATGTTTTATTAACAACTTCCATTGCTTCTTTCGTATCCAAACTATTCCCTCCTTTTTTCGTTGAATAGAAAAATTTATTTTCTATTTATTAACAATAACATTACACATAAAAATCCCTTAACATTTTTACGTGCAGAAATCTTTATTCCTCTTTGTAAATTAAAAATATAACTATATGAAATTCGTAGAAAAACGCTCTCTTGAAGCTAGATTTCTTGAAGCTGATTGAGATGTCATAATATCTTTTAAGCTAATATTATCATCAATTGAAAAAATACTTTCTTTTTTCTTTTCATTCTTTTCTGGTATATTTTTCTCCTTCTCTCCTTCAAAATCAAATTCTGTTGTTAATATCTGATTTAACACTTTTTGAGGCATTGGTATAAAATCTAATGTTCTTGCTTGAAATGCAGGATATACCTTTCCTTGACTTCCAATTCTAACAATACACTCCCTATTTTTTAATTCTGTTAGAATTTTCATCCTTGTAATAAATGTATTTTTTACAGCGACATCCATTCTCACATTTCCATCTAAAATTCTAGCATCTTCTCTTGATACTCTAAATATGTAATAATTGATCATATTTGAAAAGATTGCTTTTTGTAAAGGTTCACTAATTTGATTAAAATATTGTTGTGCTAATATTAGTGATAAGTTATATTTTCTACTTTCTGCTAAAAATCTACTTAATATTGGATTTTCTAGTAATGCAACCTCATCAATAATAAAGATAATATGTTCATCATATGTATAATTTTGAATCAATTGTAAGATTTGTTGCATAGTAAATCCTGCAATTGTTTTTGTTGCTTTCATGCCTAATTTACTTTGATTTAAAGATACAATTGTTAAAAAATTTTCTTCCAAAATATCCTTTAAATCTCTTTCTGTTCCTTTACTTTTTAATCCTGGTAATAATTCCATTTCATCAATAAAAGATAATATTGGTGAAAAAGCTTCCTGATAGGATTCTGTTTTTAATTTATTAAAATCTACTGAAAAGAAGTCAACTGTACTTTCTAATAATCCATCTGCTTTTAATAATTCATTTTTATACTCTACTTCTGTTAATAATTTCTTCAAATTTATAAAATCCATTTTATTTAGTTTTGTTAATAAATAGATACTATGTCTTAATACTCTTTCCAATTTAGAGTTATATTGGTCTGCCATTAATGTTTGGAATAATGATAAAATTAGTTCTGTTGTCACAATTAAATCATTAGAAGCTCTCATAAACAAGTTAAAACTGTTTTTTGTTTTCTCGAAATCTAATACCTTTGTATTTTCAATTCCTCCAATATCATTTTTAATTTCTGCATGAGGGTCTATTACCACAACTTTGTATTTTCTTCTATATTCTTCATTTCTAGATAAATTAGCAACCATGGTACTGATTAATTTTGATTTTCCTGTTCCACTTGCGCCTACAATGATAGAATGTTTATCAAAATCATATTGATTCAAGTGTAAATAATAATCTTCTATTAGGTATGGAAATGTATTTACTCTTAAAAAAGCTTCTTCTTTGTTATCTTTTAAGATATGCATTGTTTTTTGTATGTCTAAAAATTTTGTAGCATCTTTTCTATAAAAGAAACGGTTATATTTAGAAAAATCAATCGCTAATAATTGATATGGTACACTAAATATAGCCCTTCGTTTTATGAAATATCCATATTTACTTTCAAAAAATAAATATGTTCTAAATCGATAATAACTTTTTGTTATTGGCAAAATATCCATTTCTAGGAATTTTAATGTTTTACCTTTTTTTACTTCTGCTTTATCATAAATATCTAATCCACTTTTTTCTTTATTGGTCACTAGATACCATCTGTTTGTAATTGATTTTTCTTCAAAAAGATTTTCTTCTTCTTCCTCTACTTTTTTTAATATAAATTCACTAAAATCTTGTATGATAGATGGTAATTTTCTAGAAGATTGTATAAAATATCGAACAGTATTATTTTCTATATATACATACATCTTCCATATTCTAAAAATTCCATTTAATTTTGATACAGCATATAAAAATTTAGACCAGACATTTTCTTCTACATTTTCTTGCGTTAGAAATACCTCTGTTAAATATTTCATTTTATCATCACCAACCATATTATATCAATTACCTAAATAAAAAAACTGACTTTTTCTATACGAAATAAGTCAGTTTTTATCTCTTTATATATATTACAATTGAATTGGTACTAAAAAATCCGTTACTTTATCATGATAATATTCTAATTCTGGCAATCTTCTTACTGTATATTCACAACTTGGTAAAAAATTGGCATAAAAATTTCTGATTGCTTTTTGAATATCTTTTGCATTTAAAGAATTTATTCTAATACATATCCACTTTGATTCTGGTATTTCATATTTTTCAAGACCTTTTATTTCATTTTCAAATAATACCCAAAAATAGCATTTGTCTTCTTCAAATCTGTTTGCATATTCTGTCATACCATAATCATAGAGTCCATATTTTTCGCCAATCTCCTTACAAAAAGCTGGGGCATCTGTTTTTATATCTTGTATAGATGTTTTTTTCTTTTTTCCATATAAAATCATCTTAGGTCTAGAAATAATAGAATATTCTATATTTTCATCCTTCTCCTCTTTTACATCAAAATGTAATTTAGAAAATACTTTTAGTCCTGTTTGCTGTTTCTTTATTTGACTTGGTTTTACTCCATAAAATTTTTCAAAAGCTCTTGAAAAAGAAGTCGCATTATCATATTGATATTTTACTGCAACGTCCATGATTTTTTCTTTTCCTTTTACTAAGTCCATTCCAGCTTTCGATAGTCTTCTTTTTCGTATATAATCAGATAATGAAATGTCACATAACATACTAAAAAAATTAGGTAGCATAGTTTCATTTATATTCACAATTTGTGCTAATTTGCTATACTCAATTTTATTTTCCAAATTTTCTTCAATATATTCTATCATCTCATTTAGTGATGCATATATGTTCATCTATTCGTTCCCTTTCTCACAAATAGCTAGTTCTATGGCTTTATTGCAATTTTCAATATTGACAACATTCATATTTCCTGCAAATTCTCCATCTATTGTCCAATCAACATTTTTATCAGTTGTTACTGTGATTTTATTTGCCTTAAAATAAACAAAATCTCGATTTACCATATAATCTTTATGTCTAAAATCACTTAATAAGCGAAAATATCCTGATAATTTTTTGGGTTTTCTAATAAAAATAGCCTCAAATTTACCATCTGCCAAATCAATATCTTCTCTATTAAACCATTTGAAACCTGCTATTGATTCAGAATTACTAATCCCACCATAAATAAATTCTCCTTCTAATTCTTCTTCATCAAATTGTATTCTTACTTTATAGGTTGGAATTCGAATAAGTTCTTTTATTGCTTTCATATAATAGGCTAATCTACCATATTTATTTTTTGCTTTTTGTGAAGTTTCATAAGCTACATCTGTAACAACTCCGAAAGCTGCTACATAACAAAAATATTTGTCATGATTAAACCTTCCTACATCTAATATTCTTGCTTTTGATTCTAACAATTTTTTTGTTATTGAAATATCTTTTATCGGCATATCTAAACTTCTCGCCAAGTCATTGGTTGTTCCCATAGGAATGTATGCAATGCTTACATCTTTTATATTCAATTCCATTAGTGCAGACACTGTTTCATTAAAAGTTCCATCTCCTCCACAAACCAATATTAAATCTGCTTCTTCTATATGGTCTATTACAATATTTCTAGCATTATATTCTTTCTTGGTAAGCTGAATATTGACTTGCATATTTTGTTCTTCTAAGTTTTTTCTAATTTCTTTTATATAATTTTTTATATTTCCTTTTCCAGATGTCGGATTCATAATTACTAATACTCGAATACTCAAAACTTTATTTCCTTCTTTCTTTTTGATTAATCTACATAATTTTAGCACATTTTATGTGAATAGTAAAGTGCTTTTTGGGACATTTGGGGACGTTTCCTTTTGGACATTTTACTAAAATAAGTCATTATATAGGTAATATAAAATATAAGTTTGTAATTACCTTTATTAAATTTATAAAATGTCCAAAAGGAAACGTCCCCAAATGTCCCAAAAAGAGAAAAAGGGAAAAATGAGTCCGTCCCCAAATTCCCTTATATGACTATTCTGTTCTTAATGCTTCTACTGGATCTTTCTTACTTGCCATTCTTGCTGGAATTAATCCTGCAATAATCGTTAATACCATGCTTATTAAGACAAGGATAATTCCACCAACCACTGGAAGTGACACAGTAACACTAACATCTGTTATAGCATAAATAATTTTTGTGATTGGTATATTTAATAATACAGTTACACCAATTCCCAACAATCCTGCAATTAGCCCCACAATAAAGGTTTCTGCATTAAATACTCTTGATATGTCTTTTTTAGATGCTCCTATTGCTCTTAAAATTCCAATTTCTTTTGTTCTTTCTAGTACAGATATATACGTAATGATTCCTATCATAATAGATGAAACGACTAATGAAATCGCAACAAATGCAATTAATACATAACTAATGGTGTCAATGATTTGACTAACAGAGCTCATCATAATACCAATCAAATCTGTATAATTGATAACATTTTCTTCTTTTCCATTATCTCTTTGTTTTTGGTTATAATTATCAATTTCTTGGGTTATAGCATCTTTTGCATCAAAGTCTTTTGGATAAATACTAATTGATGATGGTTTGTCAAGGTCAACAGCTCCTAATAATTCTAGATTTCCATCATAACTAGCATTGACATTATTACTATATGTTTCCATAACCTCAGCCAATTGCTCTGTACTTAACATTGCAAGCCTAGCTCTTTGCTCATCACTTAATTGACTATAATCAAATGTTTTAGAATCTTCATCTGGAAAGGCTAAACCTGTAAACACATTAATATCTGGATTATCTTTTTGTTCTTTTACAATTTCTGCCTCATTCGTTTTATTGATAACATATTCTTTTAAATCTTTTGTATATCCAATTCCACCACTCATTCCTGTTGCTACACTTTGCTCATTTTGCTTAATGATTCCCACAACATTTATATTTTCACAATTATTAAGCAATTCCTTCATATAGTCTTCATCTTCGCTTTTATCTACCCATAAACCATTTTCTTTTTCATAATAATCAGAATTTAACACAAGTTTAAAAGATAAATCTAATAATTCATCATAAGTATAGGATGTTGATTCTGATTCTTCTACTGTTTCTCCATTTTGAACTTTATTCCATTTTTCTTCTAATTCTTTTTGGTCTTTTAACCCTAGAGCATATAAAGTATAATCACTAATTTCATTGTTTTCATTCACAATTAAAACCACTTCATTATAATTTGTAGGCCAATTTCCTGCTACTAAATTATATTGAGAATGTAATAATTCTTCATTATCTAGCATTTCTTCCCAGACATCTGTATTAGACATACTTGTCATGCTAGAACCAAACATAGAACTCATAGGAGAGCTTTCTTGTGCTTCCATCATATCTTCCATTCCAAATGCATTCATAACTGTACTTGGATTTACTCGAACAACGCCATTAGAAGTATCTTCTTTATATAAGTTAATGTTTAAATTGTAATTATATTTGATAGCACTTGCATTATCTTTTATTGTACTATTTTCATTTTCAATATAATTTTTTAATGCCTCTAAATTGTTACTTGAAACTTTACTTGATAAAGTAGATATCATATCATTCATAATATCTCTAGAATAGATTTTTCCATCTTCATGGGTTTCTGTATTTTCTTCCGTCTCTCCCATTAGACTTTCCATCATACTAGAAATATCTACTGTTGATTCATCAATGGTAATGGGATAAGAAGATAATGTATCTTCTTCTACTCGATTGATATAACTTTGTACACCATTTGAAATTGATAAAATTAAGGCAATACCAATAATTCCTATACTTCCTGCAAATGATGTTAATAATGTTCTTCCTTTTTTGGTCATCAAATTATTTAAACTAAGTCTTAAGGCTGTAAAGAATTTCATGGCGGTTCTTCCATCTTTTGCTTTTGCATCTTTTTCCTTTTCTCTGTCTTCTTCTGTAAACGGTTTTGAATCATCTGTGATGACACCATCTAAAATCTTTACAATTCTAGTAGAATATTTTTCTGCCAATTCTGGGTTATGGGTAACCATAACAATTAGCTTATCTTTTGAAATTTCTTTTAAAATCTCCATAATTTGGACACTGGTTTTTGTATCTAATGCCCCTGTTGGTTCATCAGCCAAAATGATATCTGGATTATTTACCAAAGCCCTTGCAATGGCAACTCTTTGCATTTGTCCTCCTGATAATTGATTTGGCTTTTTATGAATTTGTTCTTTTAATCCAACATCTTCTAATGCTTTGATTGCTCTTTCTTTTCTTTCTTCTCTAGATACACCTGATATCGTAAGTGCTAATTCTACATTAGAAAGAACGGTTTGATGTGGGATTAAATTATAGTTTTGGAAAACAAATCCTACAGAATAATTTCTGTATGCATCCCAATCTTTATCTTTAAATTTTTTCGTTGATTTTCCATTAATCACTAAATCTCCTGATGTATATCTATCTAGTCCTCCAATAATATTTAACAATGTTGTTTTTCCACAACCACTTTGACCTAAAATAGATACAAATTCACTTTTTCGAAATTCAATACTAATTCCTTTTAATGCTTGAACTGTTGAATCTCCTGAAACATAGTCTTTTGTAATATTTTTTAATTCTAACATGTTTTGTCTCCTTTATATTAAATTAACTTTAAAATTGTATTTTTAATAAAACTTAAATTTGATACATTTATCAAAAAATGACAACTAGTCATGTATAGTTTTAACATGACTAGTAAATATATTCAATATTTTTCACATAAAATTTACAAATTACTTTCATTTGCTTTTTCTTCAAAATCTATATTTGTTTCTGTGTATTTAGTTTCTAATTCTATTTTTACATCTCCGTTTCCTAAAGTTTTAGTAGCAGATGTTATTTCTTTTTCTTCTATATAAGTGTTACCAAATTGATTCTTACAATTTATTTGATAATTATCTTGTGTTCCAATTAATTTTATATTAGTATCCGAATATTCTAAGTCAATTTCTGCATTTTTCAATATTTTTATACTTACATTTTCTTTTCCTGATTCAGAATCTAATTTCAATTTTCCCACTTCACTATTATATATATCTATTTCCCCATATTCGTTATTCATTTCTAAATTATCTACAAATAATTCATTTATTTTACAATAATTATTATATGTGTCTAGTTTTAAATTTGTAGCATTTAATGATTCAATATCTGCTGATATATAATTCATTTCCAAATCTATATTGTTCATTTTTTGTCCATCTGGAATATATATTGTTAAAGTACTATTTTCATCATAAAAACTTGATGCTATTTTCTCATCACTAATTTTTAGCTTATCTCCCTCTTGCTTTATTTCCATTTTACCTGGTCCTTCTATTTTAAACATATCCCCGTTTCTTATGATTACTTCTGTTACATCTACATCAATTTCTAAATTCTTTATATTTTCATAAGTTCTTGTAATGTCTTCTGTCTGATATTCTTCTCTATCTTTTATTAAATCTCTATATTCATTTTTAGAAGCTCCTACAAATCCCCTAGCAATTCCTAATAATACAAGTACAATTGTTATAGAAAGATAAATTCCGAATGCAATTGCAGCATATTTAATAAATTTTTGAAATCCTGTCATTTAATATCGACACCTCCAAACATGCAAAAACTATCTACATAAATAGTTGGTAATTTTTCATCATATTTTCTACCTGTTTTGTTTGAAGTTGCTCCAAAAATTGGTATTGATTTTACTTTTATGTTTACATTTTCTGGTGCTAATATTTCAATTCCACCAAACACAGCACATGTCTTTACTAATTTATCCTCACTAATAATGGCTTTCCTTAGATCTAAATCAACACTTCCAAATATAGCATTTATATTTGCACCATTAAATTCTTGATTATTAAAATCTGCTTTAATTTCACCAAAAGTTGCACCATATTCTTCTAAGTTTTGTCCTTTTTCTTTTAATTCCTTATTTTTCTTTTCCATTTTTCTGTCAATTTTATCTTTGAATATAAGATTAATTCCAATTAAAATCAATAATACTGGAATTGTTAATCTCCAAATCAAATCAAAATCCAAAATATCTCTACAAGCCAACAATAATAAAATTCCAATAATTAACCATACAGCACTCCAAAATTTGTTTTCTCTTGCGATTAATTCTATTGCACTTGGGATAATAATTAATAATGTCCACCAACCATCAAAAAAGATATTGATGTTTGTAATTTCTAAAGCATTTAAAGTAAGAATGACACCAATTACCACTAATACAATTCCCCATAAAGTATTTGCTAATTTTCTCATAATAACCTCCATTCGAGCAACACTGCTCTATCTTTTTTATATATTTTATCGTATTCTTCTCTTTTTTACAATATAAAAAAGAGATTTCCATTAGATTATTTCTTCTAAATTTATCTCTTTTTCTTCTTTTACTTATACATATGAATTTTCAATTTTAGGTACTGCATAATATTTGTCATTTACACTATGTATTTTTTTCTGAACTATATTTTTTAATTCTTCATGATTTATTTTATTGTCTGGAGAAACTACTAAGTCAAATATTAAATTAATTCTATCTCCACCATCTGTCATTCTAAAATCATGAATTGAAAATTCTGGATTGATTTCCTTTACAATCTCCTCCGTTTTCTTTCTCATTTCATTAATTTCTTCATCATCTGTTACAATTGGGTCCATATGAATCGTTGTAATACAATTAAATTCTTCATAAATATCTTGTTCCATTTGGTCTATCACATCATGTGCTTTACAAATGTCACAGTTTGCAGGAACTTCTGCATGAAAAGATACAATTTTTCTTCCTGGTCCATAATCATGTACCATAATATCATGAATTCCTGATATCATCTCATATTTTTTAGTAAATTCCTCTAAGTTTTCTACAAATTCCTTATCTGGTTTCATTCCTAGTAATAAATCTATGGTTTCTTTTAAAGCTTTAAATCCAGTAAATAAGATGAATATAGCAACTAAAATACTAGCATATCCATCAATAGATATTCCAAATATTTTAGCAACAATAGCAGATAATAATACAACAAAAGTTGATATAGAATCTGAAATACTGTCATAAGCATTTCCTTTGATTGCCGCTGAATCTATTGTTTTTGCAATTTTGTTGTAAAATATAAATAGCCATAATTTTGTTAAAACAGCAATCACTAAAATCACAATAGTAACAGTGCTGATATCTGGTAATGTTGGATGAATGATCTTGTCAAAAGAACTTTTGAATAATTCGACACCTACTAATACAATTAAGATATCTACAATAAATGCTGTAATATATTCCATTCTACCATGTCCCCATGGATGGTCTTTATCTATCTTTTTCTGTGAAACTTTAAACCCAATCATCGTAACAATAGATGAACCTGCATCTGTCACATTGTTTAATGCATCTGAAATGATAGAAATGGAATTGGCAAATATTCCAATGATTAATTTTACTGCTGATAATAGGATATTGACAACAATTCCTGTTATACTTGAAAGCATTCCATATTTTGCTCTTGTTTCTGGCTTTTCTACATTTTTATCTTTTATAAATAATTTTATTAATAAGTTTGTCATGTTTTCCCCTTCTTCTTATTGATATTAAACTACATCGTTATATCACATTTTATGATATAACACAATCTTTTATTAATCATATTTTTGGTTTGTATACGTGTAAATATATCACATTAAATCCAATCTCCACATTTTTTCTTTTTGACCATTTTAAATAATTCTTTGTCCTTTTTTGTTACAATCATATCTTCTATCTCTCCATTATGACATACCTTTAATGTGATTTTTCCTTTTTCAATCATAGGATGTCTTAAGATTCTGGTTCCTGAATTGTCACATTTTTCTTTAGATATAGCTATATATGAAAATTTTTCATCTTCATATGGCAAATCTGCACTTTTTAATACTTTATGTACTTTTGTTCTTTCCATTCGGACAATGGAATGACACCAATCCTCATTTGGCAATGGACATACACCTTGAAAAGTGCATGGTGCAATAATATAAAGATTATTTTCAATCGCCCTCTTTTGCACTTCTTTGATATTTTGAAATCCTTCTGGTGTTCCTGGCTCTATGATTAATATAATGTGATTCGAACTTTTTATCAGTTTGTTTATGACATCTTTTCTGTTTTCTGGTTTGATTTCATTTAACATATAACTTGTCACTACCAAATCTGCTTTGACATCTAAATCATCTTCTACAATATCCATATAGTCCCATGAAATGTCTTTTAGTTTTGGATTTTGGTTCATAAAAGACTTTCCTAATTCCAGCATAACT
The DNA here is from genome assembly GCA_944393375.1 of uncultured Clostridia bacterium. Classification (GTDB taxonomy): domain Bacteria; phylum Bacillota; class Clostridia; order TANB77; family CAG-508; genus CAG-269. Next base: position 108,894 of record CALXZX010000001.1, read on the forward strand.
TGTTCTCTTTCAAAACATTGAATGTTTTTTGTATCCAGCAATTCACTAATTGCCCAGGTCGCTGCTCCTGTTCCTGCCCCTATATCTAGCACAGATTGTATATTACCATCTATTCTTTCTAATGTATGTTTTAAAGCTGTATACACTGCTCCATAAGTTGCTGGCATTCTCATAATAGAATAGGCTAATGCTTCTATTTCTGTATTTAATAATGTATCTCCTGTTCTTTCTTGATACATATATTTTTCACTTAATTGACTCGCATATTGTTTTAATTCTGTTAGTTTTACATGATTTAATTTTTCTTCTATTGCATTTTCTAATATATCTGATATTTTCATATTAGCTCCTATATTAGTTTTTTTAGTTATCAAATTTTCTAATATATTATATATGAAATTTTGCATATTTTCAATTTCTTTCTATTTTCTTTTAAAAGAAAATAGTATATTCGTTCTCATAAGATACTAGAATATACTTCTAATTTGTTTTATTCCTCTACTTGCACGGTTAGATCTCCTAAAAACATTTCATCTAACATTGTTTTCATATCTTCATTTTGTACATAAATAACTACAAATATACCTCTAAATGCATCAGAATTTATTGTTAAATTATTTGAATCTGTCATTAACATTCTTATTTTTCTTAAGCTGTCACATCCTGTAAAAATGTCAGAATCTATATTAGTCACATTGATTGGTATGACTATGTTTTCTAATTTTGAGCAACCATTAAATACTGCATTTCCTATACTTGTTAAATTAATCGGTAATCTTATATTTGATAGATTAATATTGTACATAAATGCAAACATTTCTATTTCTTCAATATCTTTTGCCATAGTCACTTTTGTTAAGCTTGTACCTCCTGCAAAAGCAAAATTTCCTATATTTGTTATTCCATCACATATAATAACCTCACTAATATATGGCATAATACAAGTATCACTTAGTCCCATCATATACTGTGCTGTTGATACATGCCATGCTGCTGCACTTGTTATACTTGTTCCTTCATATGTCATTAATGCTCCCATCTTACCTTTACCTTCAATAACAAGTCTGTATTCATCCCCCTCATTAAATGTAAATGTTTGACCAGTATCACTCCATGTAAATCCTTCTGGTGTTATACGATTACCTGTTGAATATAATTTGGCTACAATTTCTCCCTCTGCTACATTTCCTGCTTGTATAGTATCACTCCAAATTCCATCTGTACAAGTCCAAGCCATTATCCATTCATCTTGTCCATAAGGATTTGTAACTGGTAATTCCTCCTCCACTTTACCATTATCAACATTATAACTATTTTCTGTATCTGTAAATAAGACATTTAAAGTAGCATCACCATTTTCAGTTACTATTGTCTTATCAGGAATATTTTTGTCTAATTCATTTTGTAATTCTCTTTCTGTAATGGTCTCTCCTAATTTGTTTATTGTTGCAGATTCATAAGCTATTTCTACTTGTTCTCTTTCTTGAGCAACTACAGTATTTTCTTTTGCTTCTGCAGTTCTGGTTAATATTCCATTATCTCCTGTTAAAGTAGCAATCGTTACTCCTGCTAGAATTAATAATACAATAATTGTGATAACTAATGCAATCAAAGTAATACCTTTATTCTTTTGTTTTTTCTTTTCTTTATTCATTTTAGAATCCTCCTTCTTTTGTTTTCTTGAAGTCTAATACTTAAGGAAAAATAAAAAAGCAAAAATAGCTTGTTATTTCATTATTTACAAACTATTTTCACTTTTTATTTTTTACTTTTTATTTTCAAAAAATCATGTATGAAATTCATTTTATAACTATTGACTTTACTATTTTTTATTGTTATTATATTTTTAACTTTAATTCCTTAAGTATTAGACTTAACGTTTTTACAATACATGTTTTAAAAATCTTTAATAATATCTTTAACAAATTCCCAA
>CALXZX010000002.1 GCA_944393375.1 uncultured Clostridia bacterium
AGTTCAAAGTAGTCATATTGTGTATTTCAAACTATATATTTATCAACAAAGTGTGACATATGTTTGACAAACCTACAGTTGAAATAATGAAAATTCAAAAATAAGACTTGAAAAATTTACAAATCTATAGTAAAATAGGTATGTTGGAAAACAACATACCTTTTACTTAGCTTGTAGATAAGCACCAAATCTTAAGCTCAGTTAAAGGAGAAAACAAAAAATAGGAGGTGTAAACGATGACAAAGGAAAGAAAACAAGAAATCATTAACACATATAAAAGAGAAGAAAATGATACTGGTTCACCAGAAGTTCAAATTGCTCTTTTAACAGAAAGAATTAATGAATTAACAGAACACTTAAAAGTTCACAAAAAAGATAACCATTCAAGAAGAGGCCTTCTAAAAATGGTTGGAAAAAGAAGAAACCTATTAAACTATGTAGCGAAAAAAGATATCAATAGATATAGAACAATCGTTGAAAAATTAGGAATAAGAAAATAATTTTAAATAAGCCCGGTGTATAATCGGGCTTTAAAAAAATTTTAGTAAACTTGTTGATTTAGGTAAGTAGCTTGTATGATGTGCTAAAAAGGGATTTTTGAGTCCGTCCCCAATTTCCCTTTTTAGCATAACATAGAGGTTACCATCTAAATTAAGTTTACTAAAGTTTGTAAGTGGTGCAAATTTATTTAATTTAGGAGGATTTTTTATGTTTAAAACTTATGAAACAGAACTAGCAGGAAGAAAACTTGTTTTTGAAACAGGTAAAATGGCAGGATTAGCAAATGGAAGTGTATTGGTTAGATATGGAGATACAGTTGTACTTGTTAATGTTACAGCTTCTAAAGAACCAAAAGAAGGAATTGACTTTTTCCCACTTTCAGTAGATTATGAAGAAAAATTATATTCCGTAGGAAAAATACCAGGAAGTTTTATCAAAAGAGAAGGAAAACCAAGTGACAAAGCAATTTTAACATCAAGAGCAATTGACAGACCTTTAAGACCTTTATTTCCAAAGGATTTTAGAAATGATGTAGTTGTTGTAGCAACTGTTCTTTGTGTTGACCAAGATAACTCACCAGAAGTTGCAGCAATGATTGGTGCTTCAGCAGCATTATCAATATCAGACATCCCATTTGGTGGACCAACAGCAGCAGTAAATGTTGGATTAATTGATGGAAATATCATTATAAACCCAACAGAAGAACAAAGAGAAAAAAGTGATTTAACTTTAACAGTTGCAGGAACAGAAAAGAAAATTGCTATGATTGAAGCAGGAGCAAATGAAGTTCCAGATGATGTGATGCTAAAAGCAATTGAGGAAGGTCATAAAGAAATTAAGAAAATCTGTAAATTCATTGAAAAAATGAAAGAAGAAATTGGAAAACCAAAATTTGCATATAAATCATTTGCAGTACCAGAAGATATTTATGAATTTGTAGAAACTAATTTCAAAGAAGATATGTTAACAGCTGTTCAAGAAAAAGATAAAGAAACAAGAGATAATAATATTTCAGAATTAACAGAAAAAATAGCAAACAGCTATGAAGAAAAATTTGGACAAGAAGCAGCTGAAGAACATAAAGGTGATTTAGGAGAAGCAATCTACAAATTAGAAAAGAAATGTGTAAGACATTTAATCTTTGATGAACATAAGAGGGTAGATGGAAGAACATTAGATGAAATTAGACCATTATCATGTGAAGTAGGATTATTACCTCGTACACATGGAAGTGCCTTATTTACAAGAGGACAAACACAAGTCTTATCAGTTGCAACATTAGGAATGATTAGTGAAGAACAAGTATTAGATGGAATTGATACAGAAGAATCAAAAAGATATATGCATCATTATAACTTCCCAGGATATAGTGTTGGAGAAGCAAGAACTTCAAGAGGTCCTGGTAGAAGGGAAATTGGACATGGAGCTTTAGCAGAAAAAGCATTGGTTCCAGTGATTCCATCAAAAGAAGAATTTCCATATGCCATTAGAGTGGTATCTGAAGTATTATCTTCAAATGGTTCAACTTCACAAGCAAGTATTTGTGGTAGTACATTAGCATTAATGGATGCAGGTGTACCAATCAAAAGACCAGTTGCAGGTATTTCAACAGGATTAGTTACAAATCCAGATGATGAAAATGACTATGTCATGTTGGTAGATATTCAAGGAATTGAAGATTTCTTTGGAGATATGGACTTTAAAGTAGGAGGAACAGAAAAAGGAATTACAGCTATTCAAGTAGATATCAAAGTAGATGGATTATCTTATGATATTATCAAAGAAGCATTTGAAAAAACAAGAATTGCTAGAAAACATATATTAGAAGATGTTATGCTTCCAGTATTAGACAAACCAAGAGCAGATATTTCTCCATATGCGCCAAGAATTGTAAGTACACAAATCAAAGTAGATAAAATCAAAGATGTTATCGGAACTGGTGGAAAAACAATTAATAAAATTATTGAAGAAACAGGTGTAAAAATCGATATTGAAGAAGATGGACAAGTATTTATCTATTCAAATGACACAAAGAAAGCAGAACAAGCATTAGATATGATAGAAGATATTGTAAGAGAAGTAGAAGTAGATGGTATCTATTATGGTGAAGTTGTTAGAATTATGAACTTTGGTGCATTTGTTGATTTAGGATGTGGAGGAAAAGAAGGACTATTACACATTTCTCAAATTTCTAAAGACAGAATTAAACATGTAGAAGATGTATTACATGTAGGAGATAAAATAACTGTAAGAGTTACAGATATTGATGACCAAGGTAGAATTAACTTAACAATGAAAGATTTAGCTGAAACAAAATCAGAAGAAAATAAAGAATAATATTGATTTTATAGAAATAACATATTAAAATATAAGGGAGTTGTATTTAGATATACAACTCTTTTGCATTAAATAAAAAATAAGAAATATAATAAAAAATATAATATATAGAAAGAAGGAATTTATGGAGTATATAACAGATTTTTCAGTATATTTAGGAAAGATTACAGGAATTGATAATGAATATATAAAGTTAACAATACTTACAGCATTAATATTTTTCATTTTTGGAATTATTAAGTCCATTATTAAAAAGATATATTCCAATTTACCTGTAAACGATAAAAAGAAATTTTTTAGAAACCGAAAAATTCGAATTATATTAACAGTAATCTCTTTTATATTAGTTTTTCTTCTTTGGGGAGAAAAACTATCAGGAATCATTACACTGATTAGCTTCATATCAGCAGGTTTAACCATTGCGATAAGAGAAATCATATTTAACTTTTTTGCTGGTATGTATATTAACATTAATAGACCTTTTGAAATTGAAGATAGAATTGAAATTGATGATGTTATGGGAGATGTTATCAGTAAACATGCATTAGGGTTTGAAATATTAGAAATTGGTAAAAGAGTATATGGTGAACAAAGTACAGGAAGAATTATTCATATACCAAATTCATATATCTTCACTAAAACACTAAAAAATTATACTAAAGTGTTTAAATACATATGGGATGAAATAAAGGTAGATGTTTCTTTAGATGCAGATATCAAGAAGACAGAAGAAATTTTATATGAAATTGTATTTGATAATGAGACGTTAAAAGAGATTCCAAAGAAAATGGAAGATGCTGTTGATGAAGCAATTTTAGAATATAGAATTTATTATAATAACTTAGACCCAATTATATACATAAAAATAGAAAGGTCACATATAGAAATGTATTTAAGATATTTGGTACATCCTAAAAAGGCAAGAGGTGTACAAAATGAGATTAATATGAGAATTATGGAAGAATATCAGAAAGGAAATTTACCATTGTATATAAATGATTAATGTAAAAAAATAAAAATTTTCTTAGAGTCGAGTACTCTAAGAAAATTTTTTCATATTTATGATATCAATAAAATATAACAAAGTCAATAAAAGTAAAATGATTTTTTAATTAAAAAATTATTATAATATTTTATAAATTTATAATGGATATATATTTAAGAAAGTTATCGTTCCAATACTTTTATAAAAAAGTAAATTCTTAGAGTACTCGACTTTAAGAGCAATACAAAGGAGGAAAATCATGGAACGAAAACAAAATAGAGGAATTACATTAATTGCATTAGTCATTACAATCATTGTATTATTAATTTTAGCAGGAATTACCATAACTGCAATAACAGGAGATAATGGGATTATAGGAAACGCAGGTACAGCTAAGGAGCAATCAGAAATTAGTGAAGAAAAAGAAATAGTGGAACAAGCAACTGCTGTTACGATGGGAAAAGATAAATATGGTAATATTAAACAAGAAACATTACAGGAAGAATTAGTAGATAATGATGTTGAAGTTACACAATCAGGAAATAATTTTATATGTAGGTTTCCAAGTGAAAGAGAATATATAGTTAGTCAAGAAGGTATTGTGACCGAAAAAAAAGGATTGCTAGCATCTGAAATAACAGGTGAGCATTATGGGAGTTATGTAATGAACTATTCAGATATAGATGTGGCAGATGGAGGAGAAAGTCAAAAATCAGATTGGCAAATTTATTATGCAGGAAAAGTAGGAAATGAATCTGAAGAACATATATATTTAATATCTAGTAATTACATAAGTATAGAAAGTATACCAGCAACAAAAAACAATCATACAGTAAATAAAGGAAATTATCCATATTCAGTATCTTTTACGAATATCTTAGCAGATTATTCTAATGGGTCAGATGATGTAGCTGAAGAAACTCGATATTTAAATAAGCAATATTATGAATACTTGGCTAATAAACATGTAAGTAGCACAGATAGTAATATGAGAGTAGTAGCATATATGTGTGATACAAGTGTATGGAATAAATTTAAAACAGATAAAGCTGATTTTGCCATAGGAGGACCAACAATTGAATTGCTTTTTAAATCATATAATAAAAAATATGGAACCAATTATTTAGCAGGAAGTTTAGAAAGTAATGAGACATCAAAAGATAGTGAAGGAAATACAGTAGAATCAATTAATAAAACAGGGTATAGAATTAGTAACAATGGAGGAGAGAGTTGGACTACAGGGTATAACTATAGAGTGATTACACAAGATACAACATATATTTTAGGACAAGGTAATACCAGAGGAATCTGGTTAGCTTCTCCATCAGCTATAGCACAGTTTATTATAAGGATTGATGTTAATGGACAAGTTGATAGTGATGGGATTTTTGGGATAAATCAGGGGTTTCGCCCAATTGTTTGCTTAAAGGATGACGTGCAACTTGAAAAAGTTGATGATGGCTATAGGATAGTGGAATAGAGATTTATAAATGAAATTTCTTAAGTGATGCTAATTCATTAAAAATATTAAACAAAAATTTGAAAAAAACTTGCATTTTTGGTAAAAAGTGGGTATAATATATAAGGAAAACAACAAGAGCGAGAGAGTGGGAACAAATCCCACTCTTAAATTTTGAAAAAAGGAGGAAAACTTCTTGGCAAATATAGAAGAAAAAGTTGAGAACCTATTAAAAGAAAAAATAGAAAACATAGGGTATGACTTATATGATGTAGAATATGCAAAAGAAGGAAAAAACTATTTCCTAAGAATCTATATTGATAAACCAGAAGGAATAGACTTAAAAGATTGTGAAAAAGTAAATGATGAAATATCAGATTTACTAGATGAAGCAAACTATATCAAGGAGCAATATTTCTTAGAGGTATCATCACCAGGAATAGAAAGAGTATTAAGGAAAGATAAACACTTAGAACAAAATAAAGGAAAAGAAATTGCTATCAAATTATTCAAAAAAGATATATTAGGAAATAAAGAATATCAAGGAATATTAAAAGATTTTAATGAAGAATATATCCTATTGGAAGATGATATAAAAATTGAAAGAAAGAATATAGCACAAATCAAAACTGTATATCATTGGGATTGAAAAGAAGAAAGGAAGGAAAGAAAATGAAAAGCAAAAGCAAAGCAAAAGAACCAGCAATCGATAATAAAGAATTAATATTAGCTTTAGAAGAATTAGAAAAAGAGAAAGGAATCAAAAAAGAATATTTATTAGAATCAATTGAAACTGCACTATTAACAGCATACAAAAGAAATTTTGATGCATTAGACAATGTAAAAGTAGTAATGGATCCACAAACTGGTGCAACACATGTGTATTCTATAAAAGAAGTTATGGAACATGCAAATGATAGTGCATTAGAAATTAGTTTAGAAGATGCTAAAAAAATGAATAAAGATGTCAATATCGGAGATACAGTAGAAGTAGAAATTGTTCCAAGAAACTTTGGAAGAATTGCAGCACAAACAGCAAAACAAGTTATCATCCAAAAATTAAGAGAAGCAGAAAGAGAAATCATTTATACAGAATTTAATGATAGAAAAGGTGAAATTGTTTCAGGAATTATCCAAAAAGCAGATAAAAACATTGTTGTAATGGACTTAGGAAGACTAGAAGGGATTATGCCAACAAAAGAACAAGTACCAACTGAAAACTATAGAGTAAATGATAAGATAAAAGGATATGTACTAGATGTAGAAAGAGGAGCAAAAGGAGCACCACAAGTTATCGTATCTAGAAGTCATCCAGACTTTGTAAGAAAGTTATTAGAGTTTGAAATACCAGAAATTTATGAAGGGGTTATTGAAATTAAGAGTGTATCAAGAGATCCAGGATATAGAAGTAAAGTAGCTGTATATTCTCCAGATCCAAATATTGATCCAGTTGGTTCTTGTGTAGGGCAAAAAGGTGTTAGAATTCAAAATGTGATCAATGAATTAAATGGAGAAAAAATAGATGTTATTGAATGGAATGAAGACCCATCAATCTATATATCTTCAGCATTATTACCAGCACAAATATTAGCAGTAGATATAAAAGAAGAAGAAAAATTTGCACAAGTCATTGTTCCAGATGACCAATTATCACTTGCTATTGGAAAATCAGGACAAAATGCGAGATTAGCTGCTAAATTAACAAATTGGAAAATTGATATTAAATCAGAAACACAATTTAGAGAAATGTTAATGAATGCACAACAAGAAGGGGAAGAAAAACAAGAAGAAGCAGAAAGTGAAGAATAATTAGAATTCAGAAACATACAATAAAAGGGGGATTTTATGTGAAAAAGATACCACAAAGAACTTGTATGGGATGTAATGAAAAAAAAGATAAAAATCAATTAATTAGAATTGTAAAAAATAAAGAAAATGAGATACGTGTAGACAGAACAGGTAAGATGGAAGGCAGAGGGGCATATATTTGTGATGATATAAAATGCCTAGAAAAAGTAATCAAATCTAAAAGATTAGAAAAAGTGTTAGATATAAATATATCAGATGAAATTTATGAAAGTTTAAGAGGTGTCATTCTTGGTAAATAAGAAAATATTAGGTTTAATTGGATTATCTGCAAAAGCACGGAAAAATAGCTTTTGGCGCAGATAGCGTAGAAAATAGTATAAAAAAGAAACTAGTTAAGTTAGTGATTTTAGCAGAGGATTCATCAGATAGAACAAAAGATAAATTTAAAAAAATATGTGAACAATTTCATATACCAATGATACAAATAGCAGATATAGAAACATTAAGTAAAGCGATAGGAAAGAAAAATAAAGCAATACTTGGTATACAAGATATAAATTTATCTAAAGAAATAGAAAAAATATACAATGGGGGTGAAGTTCTTGGGTAAAATAAAAATACATGAAATAGCAAAAAAATTAAATTTAACAAGTAAAGAAGTATTAGATATTGCTAATCAATTAAATATTGAAGCCAAAAGTCATTTAAGTGGTGTGGAAGAAGATGATGCCAAAAGAATAGAAGAAGCGATTACAAAAAAAATAACAGGTTCAAAGAAAAATGCAGAAAGCAAAGAGACAAAAAAAGATACTAAGAAAGAGAATAAAAAAGAAACACCTGTTATTATTAGAAGAGAAGTCATTATTGCACAAGATGAATCTGAAAAAAATAAAGAAGTTGTAAAGAAAGAAGAAAAAAGAAATAGTAATATTGGTTTTGTTGAGAGAAAAGCAAATAAAGATTATAACATTGTTTATAGAAATAAACCAAATAAACCAATGACAGTTAGTGAATTGTTTGGATTAAATAAACAAGAACCAAAGAAGGAAGAAGTAAAAAAAGAAGAAAAAACAGAAGCAAAAAGTGAAACAGTGGTTAAAGAAGAAATAAAGGCAAAACCAGAAATAAAAACTGTTCAAGAAGAAAAATCTAACAAAGTTCCAGAAAAGGTTGAAGAAAATAAGAGTATGAAAACAGAGACAAAAAATGTAAGAGTAAATAACAATAATATGAATAATCATTATCAAAATAGAAACAATAATAATTATAATAATCAAAGAAGAAATAATTTTAATAACAATAATAATGCTACTAACTTTAATAATAGAAATAACAATAAATTTAATAATCGAAATGCTAATAATAATGATCGATACGGAAAAAGACCATTAGATGAAAAAGGAATTGAAAAAAATATAAAAAATATTATGGCAACAGAAGTGGTAGAAAAAGAAACCGTCAGAGAATATAATAAAAACATTGATAAGCAAAAAAATAATAGCAGATTTGATGAAAATAAAAATACCAAAAAGTCAAAAAATAGAAGAAACTCAAATAATGGTAACTTTGATGAAGGAAAATTAAAAACATTAAAGACAGCAAATCAATTATCTAATATGTTTGATGATCAAGAAGGTGGTATGTTAGATTATTATGATTTAACAACAGAAAGAGGAAGAAGAGGAAAGAAAAAGAAAAATCAAAATCAAGAAGAAAGAACAAAACAAAAAATCTTCAAATTGACAGATATAGAGATTCCAGAAACGATTACGGTAAAAGATTTAGCTGCAGAAATGAAAAAGACAACTGCAGAAGTTATTAAGAAGTTACTAGGTTTTGGTGTTATGGCAACAATCAATCAAGAAATTGATTTTGATACAGCATATTTAATTGCACAAGAATTTGGTATTACAGCAACAAAGAAAGAAACAGTGACAGAAGAAGATATCTTATTTGATGAATCTGAAGATAGAGAAGAAGATTTAGTACCAAGACCACCAGTTGTTGTTGTTATGGGACATGTAGACCATGGTAAAACATCTCTTTTAGATGCAATAAGAAAAACAAATGTGATTGAAGGAGAAGCAGGAGGAATTACACAAGCAATTGGTGCATACATGGTAAAAATCAATGATAGAGAAATTACTTTCTTAGATACACCAGGGCATGAAGCATTTACAGCAATGCGTGCTAGAGGTGCACAAATTACAGATATTGCTATCTTGGTAGTTGCTGCCAATGATGGTGTTATGCCTCAGACAATAGAAGCTATTAACCATGCAAAATCAGCAGGGATTCCAATTATTGTTGCTATTAACAAAATTGATTTACCAGATGCCAATATTGATAAAGTAAAACAAGAATTAATGGCATATGAATTGGTACCAGAAGAATGGGGTGGAGATACGATTTATGTTCCAATCTCTGCTAAGAAACATCAAAATATAGACCAATTATTAGAAATGGTATTATTAGAAGCAGATGTATTAGAATTAAAAGCAAATCCACATAAACAAGCAAAAGGTGCTGTTATAGAAGCAAGACTAGATAAAGCAAAAGGTGCCATTGCAACTATGTTAGTACAAAGAGGTACTTTAGATGTTGGAGACACCATTGTAGTGGGTTCATCAATCGGAAGAATTAGAGCCATGACAAATGATAAAGGTAAAAAAGTAAAATCAGCAGGTCCATCAACGCCAGTTGAAATCATGGGATTAACAGATGTACCAGAAGCTGGAGATACTTTCTATGAAGTAAAAAATGAAAAAATGGCAAAACATTTAATAGAAAGAAGAAAACGCCAAGCTAGAGAAAAAGCAATTAATAGTGTTACAAAAGTAACTTTAGACAATCTATTTAGTCAAATGGAAGAAGGAAAACTAAAAGTATTAAACTTAATTGTAAAAGCAGATGTACAAGGTTCTGTGGAAGCTGTAAAACAATCATTAGAAAAACTACAAAATGAAGAAGTTAGAGTAAAAGTTATCCATAGTGCAGCAGGAGCAGTTAATCAATCAGATGTGACACTTGCAAAAGTATCTAATGCCATAATCATTGCATTTAATGTAAGACCTGACCATACAGCAAAAGAAATGGCAGAAAAAGAAGAAGTAGAAATCAAACAATATTCTGTTATTTATCAAGCAATTGAAGATGTAGAAGCTGCTATGAAAGGAATGCTAGCACCAAAATACGAAGAAAAAGTAATAGGAAATGTAGAAGTAAGACAAATCTTCAAAATTTCAAATGTAGGAACTGTTGCAGGTGCTTATGTATTAAATGGAAAAGTAGAAAGAAATGCAGGAGTAAGAGTTATTCGTGATAATATTGTTATCCATGACGGACATTTAGCAACTTTAAAGAGATTTAAAGATGATGTAAAAGAAGTAACAAAAGGTTTTGAATGTGGAATGCAAATTGAAGACTATAATGATATCAAAGAAGGAGACATCATTGAAGTATATGTAATGGAAGAAATCAAAAGATAGAAGTTAATTAATAAAGAGTATACAATTGGCTTCTCAATCTATGTTAGGATATGAAATAGGTTTGAAAATACAACAACAAAATTTAGAAGAAGGAATACATGATGATGAAATAACTCTATAAAGGAGAGAGGATATATGCAAGGAAAAGAAAACCCAAGATTAGGGAGAATTGATGAAGAATATAGAAAAGAAATTAGTCAAATTATAGGATATGAATTAAAAAATCCAAATGTTACAGGTTTAATTAGTGTTACAAAAGTAAAAGTAACCAATGACTTAAAATATGCAAAAGTGTATGTTAGTATTTTGAATTCCAAAAATATAAAGGATACATTAGCGGGCCTAAAAAAATCATCAGGATATATTAGAAGTGAATTAGCCAAAAGAATTAATTTAAGAAACACACCAGAATTGATTTTTGAATTAGATGATTCAATTGAGTATGGTGCCAAAATTGATTCTATTCTAAAAGAAATCATGCCTAAAAAAGAAGAACAAGAGTAAAAAGCGAGGGGAAGCCTTTAGCAAAGGCTAACAGTAAATTATGAGGGGAGGGGACATTCCTTAACCTGAGTGGAGATGACCAAAGGGTAAGGTGTGTCCCCTGTCATTAGAAGAAAGGAATAAAAAAATGACATTAGATGATATTTTAGTAGAAATGAAACAAGCAGAAACAATTGTTGTAATGGCACATGAATCACCAGATGGTGACGCTATTGGAAGTGTATTATCTATGAATTTGGCTTTGAAAAAAATGGGAAAGAAAGTAGATGTGATTGTAAAGGAATTTCCAAGAACATTTGCTTTCTTACCAGGGGCTAATACAGTAAAAACAACTTCAGATATTGAAACATATGATTTAGCTATTTCATTGGATTGTGCTGATTTAAAAAGATTGGTAGGAAAAGAATATTTTGAGAAAGCCAAAAAAACAATTGTAATTGACCATCATAGTAGTAATATGATGTATGGAGATTTAAATTTTGTAAATCCAGTGTCTCCGGCTTGTTGTGAAATTTTAGCAGGTATGTTTGAATATTTTGATATTGATATTGACGCAGAAATAGGAAGTTGTATTGTAACAGGAATTATTACAGATACAGGTGGATTTAAATATGCTAGTGTTACAGCAGAAACATTTGAATTCACAGCAGAATTGCTAAGAAAAGGTGTAAACATATCTGATATTTATCAAAGAGTATTAGAAACCAGAAGAAAATCTAACTTTGAATTATTAAAAAGAGCAATGAATCGATTAGAACTTTTAGAGAATGACAAAATTGCATTTACATATATTAATAAACAAGATGAAGAAGATGTACATGCAGAACCAGGAGACCATGAAGGAATTGTTGAAAATGGAAGAAGTATAGAAGGAGTAAAAGTTTCTGTATTTATACGTGAAAAAGAAGAAAATTTGTATAAAGTTTCCATGAGAACGGGAAATGGTTCAAATATTAATGTTTCTGATATTTGTTATATCTTTGGTGGAGGAGGACATCCAAGAGCAGCAGGTGCAACGGTAGCAGGAACAGTTGAACAAGTAAAAGAAAAGTTGGTAAAAGAAATAAAGAAAGTGCTATAAAAATTGAACTTAAAGTTCAAACAAATGAAAACAGTAAAATAGTATCAAAATGATAGTATTTTACTGTTTTTTATTATAAAAATTTGTGACTAAATAATAAAAAACTCCTAGAGTTCAATACTCTAAGAAGATTTTGCATAAATAAATTTTAACAATAAAATATGATAAAGTCAATAAAAAAGAGTAAAAAATTCATAGAAAATATATGAAAAAAATAAAAGAGAAAATAATAAAAGTAAGATTTTAAAAATTGATATAGTTCAGTAGTATCAGGATATTAGTCATATGAAAGATATTCTTAGAGTATTGAAATATAGGTAAAAAAACAAGAAATAAAATACAATAATATATTGACTTAATTCAACCAAAAAGATAAAATAAAAATATAGTGCATAACTCAAAAAAGTATAAAAGAAGAAAAAGAGGAAATACTTTTAGAAAAAGCATAAAAAATAAAATATGTTAAAGAAACAAAAGAAGGGAGAAAATAAAAATGAAAGGGAGACTAGGAAAGGAAAAAATTATTATAAAAGAAAAAGGTATTACACTAATTGCTTTGGTTATAACCATTATAGTATTATTAATTTTGGCAGGTGTAACAATTGCAACACTAACAGGAAATAGTGGGGTTTTAACAAAAGCAACTCAAGCTGCAGAAGAAACTAGGATTGGACAAGTAGAAGAACAAGTGAATCTGTGGAAGTCAGAAAAAGAAATGGGAAATACAACGGGAGGAAAAGTGACTAGTGAAGACGATTTTTTGCAAAACTTAAAAAATAATGGAACAGTGACTGAAGATGAAATAGATAGAACAAACCAAATCATAAGAATAGGAGACACAGAAATATATTATGGAAGTGGTTCTGAACTAACAGATGTATATGTGGCTTTATATACAGACGGAACATTAGTATTTAATAATAAAGATGAATTTGATGAAGATTTAGTCTCTAAAAAGTATGGAAAGATAGATGTATTTGGAACAAATCAAACACCACCTTGGAGGTCAGATTCTAACAGTATAACTACAGCAAATTTTTTAAATAAAGTGGTACCTAAAAGTACAGCTCGATGGTTTTATTATTTAACCAAATTAACAACAATTCAAAATATTGCAAATTTAGATACAAGTAGAGTGACTAATATGACATATATGTTTTTTGCTTGTTTTGATTTACAAACAGTTGATTTAACGCATTTTAATACAGAAAATGTGACAGATATGTCAAATATGTTTTCGAATTGTAGTGACATAAATAATTTAGACTTCAGTAGTTTTGATACAAGTAAAGTAATAAAAATGAATAATATGTTTCATGCTTGTTCAGATTTAAGCCAATTAGATTTAAGCCGTTTTAATACAGAAAATGTAACTGATATGTCATATATGTTTTATTCTAATAGAAGTTTAACTACTTTGAATGTAAGCAGTTTTAATACGAGTAAAGTAACAAAGATGGAGTATATGTTTAGTAGTTGCGAAAATTTAGCAGAACTAAATTTAAGTAACTTTAATACAAATAATGTAGATAATTATGGCCAGATGTTTGGAATGGACAATACTCCTATGCCTGCTACTGTAACGATATATATAGGACAAAATTGGAAAAGTGAAATGACAGAAACTGCTACAAATTATGCAGGAAAATTTATAAAAATAGAATAATATTCATCTAGACTTTGTTATTAAAGATAATCTAAAGAGGTTTCCTGTTTGGAATATCCTCTTTTTTATTATTTGACTTATCTTCTCTTTACATATATAATGAGAAAAAATGAGTTTTAAAAAGGATTTTAAAATGTAAATTAAAAAAAGAGGTCAAACATGAATGGAATAATAATTGTTAATAAATCAAAAGGATATACATCACATGATATTGTTGCAAAAGTAAAAAAAATAACAGGAGAAAAGGTGGGACACACTGGTACATTAGACCCATTAGCAACAGGAGTATTACCTTTATTAATTGGAAAAGGAACACTATGTTCCAAATATTTGATGAACCATGATAAAGCATATAAAGTGGTTTTAAAATTAGGAATTAGGAAAAGTACAGGAGATGAAGAAGGAGACATTATACAAGAAGATGTAGTTGATGAAGGGATTTTAGATGAAAACAATGTAAAAACAGTTTTAGAAAGATTCTTAGGAGAACAAGAACAAATACCACCTATATATTCTGCTATTAAGGTAGAAGGGAAGAAGTTATATGAATATGCTAGAAAAGGACAACAAGTAGAAATTAAGCCAAGGAAAATTACCATATATGATATAAAATCGTTGAAAATAAATAAAGAAAGTAGTGAAATTCAATTTGAAGTTAGTTGTTCAAAAGGAACATATATTAGAAGCCTATGTGAAGATATCGCAAAAAAGATGGGAACAGTAGGATATATGAAAGAATTACAAAGAACAAGAGTAGGAACTTTTACCATAGAGCAATCTATTTTGATGGAAGATTTAACTAAAGAAACCATTGAAAGACATATTATAACCATTGAAAATTTGTTTAAAGATTTAGAAGATATAGAATTAAATGAAAGAAAGTTACAACTATTTTTAAATGGTGTAAAATTAAGTTTGGATTTAGAAGATGGAATTTATAACATATATAGTAATCAACAATTTGTAGGAATTGGTGTTGTAAAAGACAAACTTTTGAAAAGAGATATTGTTCTATAAACAAAATCACCTTAATATACTTAAAATAGAAAAAGTATATGAGGTGATTTTATGTATTATATAAAAGAAACTGACAAGCCTAGTAAAATTACGGAATGGTTGCATATCGTGAAATTAGATAATGATACTATTATTTTACCCATAACTAAGACAAGTTTAGATGAAAAAACAGCATACAAGTTAGCCATAAAAACCAAGACTATTTTGGATAAAACGAATAGCAAAAAATTAGTATTAAGTAAACAGGTTAAACAGCAACAAGCTTATGTCAATTATCTGTATTCATATAATTATGAGATTGTAGATGGAAGATGGCTATTTCAAATGCTTTTATTTGATGTTTTAGAATATGTAATAAAAAGATTGAAGATAAAAGAAGAAGAAATAAAAATTGGAATTTTGGTAAATGACATTTCAGATTTAGCAATCTATGCAATTGAACAATTGGTTACAAAATATAAATATGTGAAAATTGTTACTAATCATATTGATCGTTTTAAAAATATCGAAGAAAAAATTTCAGAAGAACAGGGAATCTTTATTAATGTAGGGAATAACAAAAGAAAAATTTTATCAAAAACCAATATTATATTAAATTTAGATTTTCCAACAGAACTAATAAATCGATATGTAATAAATAATACAGCAACAATTATTAATTTTAAAGGAAATGTAAAGATAAAAAATAAAAGATTTAATGGATTAAATATTAATGATTATGAAATTGATTGGAAAACAAATCCATATTTAGAGGATTTTGAAGCAAAAGATGTTTATGAAGCAATGCAATATAAAAATCAACCAATACAAGAAACTTTGAAGAAATTGAAAAGAGACAATGTAATGATTCAACATTTAAAAGGAGTAAAAACAATAATATAACATTAATTTTTAGAATATACATATTTTAACATTTTTAACTTGATTATAAGGAATTTGTGAAAATCTTAAAAATTTTATCAAATACTTTCCTTTTTTTATAAAATATAATATAATGTAGATATCGATTTTCGACAACTTGAATAAGTAACGAAAATAGAATTTTTACAAAATGAAATTTGTACAAACTGGCAAGGAGGTAAACATATGCCAAGTAGTAATAGAAGAAGTAGTGATGAAGATAAAACAAGGAAATATAATATGAAAAATGCAATAAAAAGAAGAAGACCTAGTACGACAAACAAAAAAGATATGAAATCAACGAAAAGAGTACCAACACAAAATACCAATAGAAAAGGTAAAGGAAAAAAATCAAAAAATAAAGAAGGAAAATTTTCATCAAGACATCCAAAATTAATGATGGCAATTAGAATTTTTATATTATTATTCTTATTATTATGTGTCATTGGAGCAGGTGTGGTAGCTGGCGTATTTTTTGGACTATTTGGTGACGATTTTGAAATTACCAAAGAAGAATTAACCATTGGTGCTGCTAACTCTGTTATCGTAGACCAAAATGGTGCAGTTATTGCTGAATTAAGTGGTGATGAAAAAAGAAAGATTATTACCCTTGAAGATATGGCAGAGTATTTGCCAAAAGCTTATGTAGCTATGGAAGATGAAAGATTTTATCAACATAATGGTGTAGACTTAAAAAGGACAGCAGGAGCTATATTACAAACTTTATTAGGAAATAGTTCTTATGGTGGAAGTACGATTACACAACAATTAGTAAAAAATTTAACACAGGATGATGAAAGATCTGGTATAGCAGGTATCATGAGGAAAGTAAGAGAATGGGCAAAAGCATATCAAGTAGAAAGAATGATATCAAAAGACCAAATCTTAGAATTATATTTAAATATATTGTATGTTGGTGGAGAAGGAAATTTACATGGTGTTGAATTAGGTGCAGAATACTACTTTAACAAAAGTGCTAAAGACTTAACTCTAGCAGAATGTGCATATATGGCTGGAATTAATAGTTCTCCTAGTAGATATAATCCATTTGATGAAACAAAAGATAATACAGAATTAATAAAAAATCAAACAAAAGTAGCTTTAAATAAAATGAATGAATTAGGATATATTAACAGCCAAGAAGAATATGATGCAGCAATTGCAGAAGTTGATGCAGGATTAAAATTCCAAAAAGGAGAAATTGCAACCACTTCTTCATATTCATATCATACAGAAGCCGTTTTAGACCAAGTTATTGACCAAGTTATGGAAGAAAGAGGTTGGTCTCAACAATTGGCAGAAAATTATGTATATAGTAGTGGACTTACTATTTACTCAACAGTAGATACCAATATTCAAACACAAATGGAAGAAGAATTTGCCAAAGATAGGTATATCATTACAGGAAAAGAAACTGACAAGACAACAGGAGAGAAAAAGAATGACCATTCTCAAGCAGCTATGGTTGTTATTGACTATAAAACAGGAAATGTAGTAGGAACTGTTGGAGGATTAGGAGAAAAAACGGAAAGTAGAGGACTAAATAGAGCAACACAAAGTGTTAGACAAACTGGTTCTTCTATCAAACCAATAGCTGTTATAGCACCAGCTCTACAAGAAAAAGTGATAACAGCAGCGACAGCATATATGGATCAAGAAACAAACTTTGGAGGAAATTATACACCTAAGAATCAAAATGGTAAATTTAGTAATGAATCAGTAAACATAAGATATTTTATTGCAAAATCTTTAAATGTACCAGCAGTCAAAATTATGAGAGAATTAACACCAAGTAAATCTATAGAATATTTAAATAAAATGGGACTTAGTCATATTACTGCAGAACAAGATGCTGATTTGTCTTTAGCATTAGGAGGAACAACCAATGGTGCAACACCATTAGAAATGGCAGCAGCATATGCGTCAATTGCAAATGATGGTGTATATATTACACCAACTTTCTATACAAAAGTTGTAGATTCTAGTGGTAATACAGTATTAACTCCAAAACAAGAACAAACAAGAGTTATATCAGAACAAAATGCATATATTGTGAAATCTATATTACAAGAACCAGTAAAATCTGGAGGAACAGCAACTTATTGTGCAATCAGTGGAATGGATGTCGCAGCAAAAACAGGAACAACAGATGATGATTACGACAGATGGCTTTGTGGATTTACACCATATTATGCAGCAGCATGTTGGTTTGGATATGACCAACCAGAAACAGTGCAGTATTCTGGAAATCCGGCAGGTAATATTTGGGATGGTGTTATGACAGCAATTCATAAGGATTTAGCAAATGCAACTTTTACAAGACCAAGTGGTATTGTAGAGCAAACTGTATGTAGGACAACAGGATGTTTAGCAACAACAGGATGTAATAATAAATATACAGAAATCTTTACACAAGACAATTTACCAGAACAATGTGAGGGACATGGAAGTCAAACAATTTGTTCTGAATCAGGTTTAGTTGCAACAGAATATTGTGAACAATATTGTGAAGTTAGACAAAACTATTATGGAGCAGTTCTACCAAAAGAACAATTAGGACTATGGACACCAGTTAGTGGTTCAAGTTCATCAGGAACTAGAATAAATGGAACTTGTACATTACATACAGAACCAAAAGAAAAAGAGCCTGAAAAACCTGAACCAAATACAAATACAACAAATACAACAAATTCAACAGGGGGAAATACAACAACAGGAAATGGAAATACGACAACAGGTAATGATAATACAACAACAGGAAACGGAAATACAATAACAGGCAATGATAATACAACTAATGAGAATGGAAATACAACACAATAATAAAAAAGGAGAAAATAATTAAGATGTGAAAATCATTTCACATCTTAATTTAAAAAAGGAGGAAATATGGATATATATTTATATAATACATTAACAAAAGAAAAAGACTTATTTAAGCCAATCAATGACAAGGAAGTAAGAATATATTCATGTGGACCAACTGTATATAAAGATGCAACCATTGGAAATATGAGAACAAATATATTTCAAGATGTATTAAGAAGAATGTTAAAATATAATGGTTATACAATTAAACATGTCATGAATATAACAGATGTAGGACATTTGGTTTCTGATGGAGATGAAGGAGAAGACAAAATGATTAAATCAGCTAGAGAAGAACATAAAACACCATTAGAAATAGCAGAACATTATACGAAATTATTTTTTGACGATTTAAAAGACTTAAATATTGAAATACCTGAAATTATTTGTAAAGCAACAGATTATATTCCAGAAATGCTAGAATATGTAGAAGAACTTGTAGAAAAAGGATATGCGTATGAAACATCTACTGCTATTTATTTTGATGTTTCTAAATTAGATAAATACCCAGTTTTATCAAATGTAAATGTAGAAGAACAAAAAGCAGGGGCAAGAGTGGATGTAGACCCAGAAAAAAGAAATCCGTATGATTTTGCTTTATGGATAAAGGCACCTAAAAATCATTTAATGAAATGGGATAGTCCATGGGGACCAAGTTATCCAGGATGGCATATTGAATGTTCTGCTATGTCAAGAAAACATTTAGGAGAGCAATTTGATATTCATACAGGGGGAATAGATTTAATACCAACACATCATGAAAATGAAATTGCACAAAGTAAAGGTGTATGTGGCAAAATACCTGCTAATTATTGGATACATGGAGAATATTTATTAATCAATGGTGGTAAAATGTCAAAAAGTTTAGGAAATGTATATTTATTAAAAGACATTAAAGAAAAAGGATATGACCCATTGGTATATAAATTGTTATGCTATACATCTAGTTATAGAAATAAATTAAACTTTACATGGGAAGGAATAGAAGCATCTTCAAAATCATTAGAAAGATTAAGAAATGGTTATCAAGTAAATAAAAATGGAACAGATACTTTAAATGAAGAAGATAAAAAAGAATTAGATAGATTAGAAAATGAATTCCATAAAGCGATTAATGATGATATGAATATGCCTTTGGCTATGAGTTTTGTATGGGAAGTAATCAAATATTCAAAAAAATCACCAGAGATTGCAAAATTATTATTAAAATTTGATACAGTATTAGGAATTAAAATTGATAAAGAAGAAACCAATAAAGATATAGAAATTCCAGAAGATGTCTTAAAACTTGTAGAAGAAAGAAAACAAGCAAGACAAGAAAAAAATTGGGCAGAGTCAGATAGATTAAGAGATGTAATCAAAGAAAAAGGATATGAAGTAAAAGATACAAAAGATGGAATGGAAATTCGTGAACTTTAAGGATAGATTCCTTAAAGTTCAATTTTTTATATATTATAGCTTGTACTTTTGGCTAACTAGTAATATAATATAAGCGTAAATAATATATAAAGAAAGGAATGATTTTATGGCAATATTATTACCAGGAGGTGCTGGATTTATAGGAAGCCACACAGCAGTAGAATTATTAAATGCAGGAAAAGAAATTGTTATTATAGATGATTTTTCTAATAGTAAACCAAGTGTATTAGATGCAATTAAGAAAATAACAGGAAAAGATTTTAAATTTTATGAAATGAATTATATGGATAGAGAAAAACTAGAAAAAGTTTTTGAAGAAAATGACATAGAAGCAGTTATTAATTTTGCTGGATTTAAAGCAGTAGGAGAATCTGTTCAAAAGCCAATTGAATATTATACAAATAATATTTCAGGAGCCTTAGTTGTATTAGACACTATGAGAAAATATAATTGTAAAACATTTATATTTAGCTCATCAGCAACTGTATATGGAGATCCAGAAACGATTCCAATAACAGAAGAATGTAAAACTGGAGGAACAACAAATCCATATGGTACAAGTAAATTATTTATTGAACAAATTTTAAAAGATATTTATCATTCAGACAATACATGGAATATTTGTATATTAAGATATTTTAATCCAGTAGGAGCACATGAAAGTGGATTAATTGGAGAAGAACCACAAGGAATTCCAAATAATTTAATGCCATATATAGCACGTGTTGCAGCAGGAACTTTACCAGAACTATCTGTATTTGGAAATGATTATGATACACCAGATGGAACAGGCGTTAGAGATTATATTCATGTTGTAGATTTGGCAAAAGGACATGTAAAAGCTTTAGAAAAATTAGAAAAAGAAGAAGAAGGATTGTATATCTATAACTTAGGAACAGGAAAAGGATATAGTGTATTAGATATGGTAAAAGCCTTTGAAAAAGCAACAGGTCAAAAAGTACCATATAAAATCACAGCAAGAAGGGAAGGAGATATTGCAACTTGTTATGCAGATCCTCAAAAAGCAAAAGAAGAATTAGGATGGACAGCAGAAAAAACACTAGAAGATATGTGTTTAGACTCATGGAACTATATTCAAACAACCAAATAGTAAAAAAGGGAAATTGGGGACAGACTCATTTTTCCCTTTTTTTACATCTCAATTTAAAAAGGGAAAAATGAGTCTGTCCCCAATTTCCCTTTTTATTTATACAACAAAATAATTCGATTTCCAATTTTTTCAATAAAGCCATCTTCTTTTAATAGTTTTAATTCTCTCATCATCGCACTTCTATCAACACTTAAATAATCTGCTAAATCAGTTAAAGAAAAAGGTAGCTCAAAAGAAGTACTTAATTTCCTAGTAGAAAGTAAAGAAAAATAGCCAAGTAATTTATCTCTAGTAGATCTTTTGGTTAATAATTCAATTCTCATATTTAAATCTGTTACTTTATTTAATATGAGTTGTGGTAAATTTTCAGATAAGGTTTGGTGAAATTTACAATTGTTTCTACATTTATGGAAAATATCATCATATATGTAGAAAAGAACTGTACAATTTGATTTTGCTTCAACTAATAATTCATTATTAGTTGTGATGGTATAAAATACCTCACCAAAAAGAGCATTTTTTGAAAAATGTTCTACAATTGTTCGATTACCATTTAAGTCATAACGTACCAAATCGGCATTTCCATCTAATAATATACATAATTGATTTCGGTTTTTAATATAAGTTGTAACAACTTCATTTTTGCTAAAGACTTTTTTTTGCTTTTTTTGACAAGAATTTGAAAAGTCAAGAATAAAGTTTTCTATGTCAAAGTTAGTGTTCACGTTTTTTCCTCCTTTTAAATTACATAAGCATTATACATTAAAAAAGTTGCAAAAGCAACAAAAGGGTAAAAATATTTTTGTAATATTTTTGTAATATATTTGTAATAAAAGAAAAATACCTAGAGGTGAAAGAGATTAAGAACTGGGAAAAGTTTTTTTTCATAATGTGTTGCTTTTGCAACGGAAAATAAAAATTGTAGATGTATAATGTAACCATACTAATCGAAGGAGGAAATGTAAAATGAAAGTTATTAAGAGGGATGGAAGAGCTGTAGACTATGACAGAGCAAAGATTCAAACAGCAATCGAAAAAGCAAATCAGGAGGTAAAGCCAAAAGAAAGAGCAACTAAAGAAGATATAAAAGGAATTATTCAATATATAGAAGAATTAAATAAAAAGAGAATGTTAGTTGAAGATATCCAAGATATCATTGAAGAAAAATTAATGGAAATTGAAAAATATGAACTAGCTAAAAAATATATTGTATATAGATATACAAGAGCATTAGTCAGAAAACAAAATACAACTGATGAAACTATATTAGGATTAATTAGAAATGAAAATAAAGAACTAGCAGAAGAAAACTCAAATAAAAATACATTACTTGCTTCAACACAAAGAGATTATATTGCAGGTGAAGTATCAAGAGATTTAACAAGAAGACTATTATTACCAGAAAAAATTGCCAAAGCAGACGCTGATGGAGTTTTACATTTCCACGACGCCGATTATTTTGTACAACCAATCTTTAACTGTTGTTTAATTAATATAGCAGATATGTTAGATAATGGAACTGTTATGAATGGGAAGATGATAGAAAGTCCAAAGAGTTTCCAAGTAGCATGTACAGTTACAACACAAATTATTGCAGCAGTTGCAAGTAACCAATATGGTGGACAATCAGTAGATTTAAAACATTTAGGAAAATATTTAAGAAAAAGCTATAATAAATTTAAATCAGAAATAGAGAAAAAATATAAAGGAAAATTGTCTGATAACATAATAGAAGATTTAGTACAAGATAGATTAAAAGCAGAATTAAAAGCAGGTGTACAAACGATTCAATATCAAATCAATACCTTAATGACAACCAATGGACAATCTCCATTTGTAACATTATTCTTACATCTAGAAGATGGAGACCCATACATTAAAGAAAATGCTATGATTATTGAAGAAGTATTAAGACAAAGATATCAAGGTATTAAAAATGAAGCAGGTGTATATGTTACACCAGCATTCCCAAAACTAGTATATGTATTAGATGAATGTAACTGCCTAAAAGGTGGAGAATATGACTATTTAACGAAATTAGCTGTTAAATGTTCAGCAAAGAGAATGTATCCAGATTATATCTCAGCTAAGAAAATGAGAGAAAATTATGAAGGTAATGTATTTAGTCCAATGGGATGTAGAAGTTTCTTATCACCTTGGAAAGATGAAAATGGAAACTATAAATTTGAAGGAAGATTTAATCAAGGTGTTGTTAGTATCAACTTACCACAAGTAGCCATTGTGGCAGATGGAGATGAAGATAAATTCTGGAAATTATTAGATGAAAGACTAGAACTATGTAAAGAAGCTTTAATGTGTAGACATTATGCATTACTAGGAACACATTCTGATATTAGCCCAATTCACTGGCAATATGGTGCAATTGCAAGATTAGCAAAAGGGGAAAAGATAGATAAATTATTATATGGTGGATATTCAACCATTTCATTAGGATATATTGGTATATATGAAATGACAAAAGTAATGAAAGGTGTATCACATACAACACCAGAAGGGCATGACTTTGCAATTAAAGTTATGAAACATTTAAGAGAAACTGTAGATAGATGGAAAAAAGAAACCAATATTGGATTTGCATTATATGGAACACCAGCAGAAAGCTTATGTTATAAATTTGCTAGAATTGATAAAGAAAAATTTGGAACAATTAAAGATGTAACAGATAAAGGATATTACACAAATTCATATCATGTAGATGTAAGAGAAAAAATTGATGCATTTGAAAAACTTGGATTTGAAAGTGAATTCCAAAAAATATCTTCAGGTGGGGCTATTTCATATATTGAAATACCAAATATGCAAAAAAATATTGATGCATTAGAAACAGCTGTTAAA
This sequence comes from uncultured Clostridia bacterium, assembly GCA_944393375.1. Classification (GTDB taxonomy): domain Bacteria; phylum Bacillota; class Clostridia; order TANB77; family CAG-508; genus CAG-269. The sequence continues at coordinate 24,002 of CALXZX010000002.1, forward strand.
TTTATCTATGATAATATTCAATACGCTGAATTTAATACAAAATCAGATTACTGTCATGTTTGTGGATTTGATGGAGAAATTATCTTAAATAAAGATAATGAATGGGAATGTCCAAATTGTGGAAATAAAGATCATTCAAAAATGACAGTTGTTAGAAGAACTTGTGGATATTTAGGAGAAAACTTCTGGAATGCAGGCAAAACAAAAGAAATTAAACAAAGAGTAATGCATTTATAATAGAAAAGGGAATATCCCAATTCCCTTTTTTATTCTCAAAGATAACAAGGTTCTGGAGAACCTGGTGACAATCTTTGATTGGACGTATACCAGGTAAGCTCCTTATTCCTAATAAAATACAAAAATGGAGAAAAGAGGGAGATAGATATGAATTATGCAGATATAAAAAGAGTAGATGTAGCAAATGGAGAAGGGGTTAGAGTATCCGTATTTGTCAGTGGATGTAATCATCATTGTAAAGGATGCTTTAATGAATGTGCATGGGATTTCAATTATGGTAATAAATTTACAGATGAACAAATAGATCAAGTAATTAATTATTTGGACCATGACTATATTTCAGGACTATCTCTTTTAGGAGGAGAGCCTTTAGAAAAGCAAAATCAAGAGGGACTTTTACCATTAGTTAAAAAAGTAAAAGAAAAATTTCCTGATAAAAATATATGGTGTTATACAGGCTTTGATTTTGAAAAAGATGTTGTCGGAAAAATGGCTCCTAATAATGAAACCACAAAAGAGCTTTTAAAATATATAGATGTAGTGGTAGATGGTAAATTTGAAGAAGATAAAAAGGATTTAAGTCTTAGATTTAGAGGTTCTTCAAATCAAAGAATATTAGATGTTCAAGAAAGTTTGAAAGAGCATAGGCCAGTAGATTTTAAATTATGATCAATTGGGACGTTTCTGTTTGAGAGATTTTAAAAGTTCATACAGGAATGTTCTATGTTTATAGGGTTACAATAGATATGTTACACTAAAAGTAAAAAAATAAAAATAGGATAACACAAGATATATAGTATAAGGACTACTTTTGAAAGTAGTCCTATTATATTTATTTAGCTATATTTAAAAATCTATCTAATAATTGTTTTCTACATAAATTTTCAAATTCATCATTTAAAGGCTCTAACATAATATCTTCTTGATATTTTCTATGTAGACAATGTTTAATGATATAATCTGTTAGTTCTGGATTTTTAGAAAGAAGGGGACCATGTAAATAGGTAGCAATCACATTTTCTTTAAAAAATCCTTCCTCTGTATCACCAAATTTATTTCCATTTCCAAATAAAACTTTTCCGAAAGGAGTGGGGATGTCATAGGTTTGTCCACCATGATTTTCAAAGCCAATAACTTTTGAATCTTTACCATTTAAATTAACATTAAGGACAATATTTCCAATACATCTCTTTTTTCTATCGCTAATGGCTTCTGTATAATATGGAAATATTTCTAAACCAGGAATGATATTTCCTTCAACACCTTTATAATATTTACCAAATAATTGGTAGGCTCCACAAATTAGTAAAAAGAATACACCTTCATTTTCAGCTTCTTTAATTTCTTCTTTGTATTTGATTAAATCTTCTGATAAAATACTTTGCTCATTATCAGCTCCACCACCTGCAAAGATGATATCATAACTTTTAAAATCAGGTTTTTCATCACCAATAGAATATCTATCAACAATACAGTTAAATCCACGTTTTTCAAGTCTATATTTTAATACTTGTATATTTCCATAATCACCATATAATTCTAACATATCAGGGTATAGGTATAGTATTTTTAATTCTTTCATGATTGATCTCCTTATTTTAATTTTAAAATTTCTGTTCTAGTAGGTTGTAAAGAAGTATAATTTGCAATAACATATTTTTTAGTTGTATTAGTATATAAAGCCTTTATGGCTTGTTCTAAGTCTAGATAAGCTTCAATTTTATTTGCATCAAATCCGGATGTTTTTATTCTAATGGCAATATCGTAACCCCTTGTTCCTGCAGTTACAATTCTTTTTACATTATTTAAATTATCAAAATTAATATCCCAAATCCAAGAGACATCAAATCCATCTGCCTTATTATCATTTAAAACAAATAATAATTCTTTTTCTTCATCATCTTCATTTAATAATCGTAAACTGACATTGGCACCAGTTGGATTTTTAGCTAAGTTTATAATCGTAGGGGCATCTTTAATGACTAATTTTTCTAATCTACCATTATTTAATTCAAAATTTGCTAAAGCTTCTTGCATATATTTTGTATCAATATTGTATAAAGAACAACAGCTAATAACAGCAGTGAAATTGTAAATAATATAGATACTATTTGATTTAATTTTATACAAAATATCATCAACTTCAAAAGTCATTTCATCTAAATTAATATTTTTTGTTTCTTTATAAATTTCATTATCACCATATTCACAATTAGGACAAGTAAACTTTCCAATGTGAGAATATTGATAATATTCATATTCCAAACGTGTCTTACAAAATGGACAGAATTTTCCTTCTCCAGCTTCTTTCATATCATCTGTTGCATAAGGATATCTATCAACATGGAAATAATAGACATTTTTATTATTTGGATTTGCCATTCCTAATCTTGCAACATTAGGGTCATCATTATTTAAAATTAAATTGCCTGTATATGTTTTTAGAAAATCATTGATTTTCAAAATTAAGGATTCTACTTCACCATTTCTATCTAATTGGTCTCTAAAGAAATCCAAGATAACCAAAGTATCTAATCGAAAATCTTTAAATACAACTGGTACATAACCTTCGTCTACTTCGAAAACTAAATAATCAGATTTAACCTTTCCTGTTAAAGTACAGGATTTTAATAAAGTAGAAAGAATACCAGTTTCCATATTATTTCCTTCTTTATTACTAATTACCTTTTTTCCAGCAGTTTGAAAAACATATCCGATAGCATTATTTGTCATAGTTTTTCCATTTGTTGCTGTAACAGCGATAACAGGGCAGTTTACTTTGAAGTATTTAAAAATTTCTGGATTCCAATCAAAAGCAATTTTTCCTAAAAAATTACCTCCATGTTTTCCAAATAGTTTTAATACAATATTTAATACCTTCATTGCAAGTACAATAAAAAAGTTTTTCATTTGTCATGCTCCCATCTCTATAAAATTTATATTTGCATTATAGCACAACAAAGAAAAAAGATAAAGTTTTCTGAATTTAAAACAATAAAAATGAAAAAATCCCTAGAGTTTCTTACTCTAAGAATAATTTATATAAAGATAATATCAATAAAGTAGTTATATGTCAATAAAAATATTCTTTATTTGTACAACAAATTTTTATATAAAAATGAAAGTTTTTATAATTATAATCTAAAACTATAAATCTATAAATGACAATAGTTAGAAAGATATTATCAATTTCTTAGAGTAAGAAACTAAAAGAAAATTAAAAATAGTTTCAAAACAAAAGAAAATGCAGAAAAGAGGGATAAAAAATGAAAAAACACATACAAAAAAGTAAAATGAAAAATCAAAAAGGAATTACATTATTAGTATTAGTTATTACTATAATAATTTTATTAATCCTAGCAGGAATTACCATAAGTGCGTTAACAGGAGACAATGGAATTATAGAAAATGCAGGAAAGGCAAAAGAAGAAACAGAAATAGCCAATGAAAAAGAGATAGTAGAAAAGGCAACCGTACAAGCAATGGGGAATAATAAGTATGGAAATATAGAAGAAGATGAATTGCAAAGTGAGTTAGATAAAGAAACAGGAGAAGGGAAAACAGATGCAACAGATATAGGAAATGAACTTGAAGTAGTATTTATTGATAGTAATCGATATTATGTAGTTGATAAAGATGGAAATGTAGGAGAAGCACAAGAGATTATAAAAGATAAAAATCCAGGAGATATTACAATAGGAAAAGATGGAGAAACATTAGATGGAAGTGAAGAACATCCATATGAGATAAGGTGTATAGAAGATTTAATAGAATGGTCACAACATTATACTAAATATCAGAATAGTAATATTGTCTTATGTAAAGACTTGAATTTTAAATCTTCACTATCTTATGCAGATAGTAAAAGTATGGAATATGGAGACATCAATCAAGATAATACAACAGACAGTCTGATTGAGGAGATGCAAAAAGGAATAGGTTTCACACCAATAGCAAATTTTTCAGGGATATTTAATGGGAATCATTTTGGAATTCAGAATATTTATATAGTTAATCATGAAAGTGTAGGACTATTTAGTCAAATAGATGGAGCTATAATAAGTGATCTAGATATAAGTGGATATATTGAAAGTACAGAAATTACTAGCATTGCTGGTGGAGCTGGTAGCATAGCAGGAAATATAAGTGAAGGAAGAAATAAAAAAAGTTATATAGAAAATTGTTCAAATAGTGCTACTATAAAAGGTTTTTTAAACCAAAATTATACAGGAATTGGTGGTATAGTAGGTAAATCTAACGGGGCAGCTAATATAGTAAATTGTAGTAATAGAGGTACAATAATAAGTGAAGTAGGTACAAAAGTTTATATGGGAGAAAACGCAATAGGTACTGCGGGAATTTTAGGATATACAAGAGGTAATAAGGCTGATGTCAATATATATAACAGTTATAATATAGGAAATGTTTCATCAAATAAATCATCTTGTGGAATAATGGGAGGTATATGGGCAGAAGGTTCAATTAATATAGAAAATTGTTTTAATATAGGAGAAGCAAAAATAGGGATTTGTAAAAGTGCAAATAGTAGTAACAGTATTTACTATTTGGATAGTGCAAGTAGCACAGGAGGAATAACAAATGCAGTTCTTATTACAAAAAATGAATTGTGTAGTGAAGAATTTATTAATTTATTAAATGATTATATAGAATCAGGAGAAGATTATAAAACTAAATGGAAAAAATGGAAATTAGGAGAAGAAGGATATCCTATAATTGAATAAGTGGGAGGAGTTTGAATTTATAACTTGAAAAATAAAATAAAAAAATATATAATACAAAAGACAAATATGTGCTGTTTTCTAATCATTATTAAGAAAAATAGATTAATGGAGAAGAATATATGATATATCTAAATAATGAAAAAAAGATAAATAAATTAAGAGAAAAAATGAATAAAAGTAATATCTATATATTTATGGATTATGATAAAACAATTACCTCAAATAAAAGTGAAGATTCATGGGATACTATTGCTAATAGAAAAGTAATGGGAGAAGAACTTGCAAATGGTTTAAATGGATATTATCAAAAATATGGTCCTATAGAATTAGATTATACTATAAATATAGAAGAAAAAGAAAAATACATAATTGAATGGTATCAAAAATGTATGGAATTATATTATACATATCATCTTACGAAAGAAAAATTAAAACAATGTATTGATAATAGTAATTTAGAATTAAGAAATGGTGTAAAAGATTTTCTTTTTAAGTTATATAAAAATAATATACCAGTTATTATATTGTCAGCAGGAATTGGAAATGTGATAGAACAATTTTTGAAAAAGGAAGAATGTTTTTATGATAACATGACAATAATTAGCAATTTTATAAAATTTCATGAAAATGGCAAAATGATAAAATTTTCTGATAATATGACTCATACATTAAATAAAAATATAGATAAATTGGGTGACTTGAAAATCAAAGAAGAAATGGAAACAAAGGAATATAGAATTGTAATAGGCGATTTAGTTGAAGATATTAACATGATGGGAAATTATCCAGATAATAAAGCTTTAAAAATAGGATTTCTAAATACAAATGTTGCTGAGAATCTAGGAATATATATAAAAAATTTTGATATTGTTCTATCTGAAGACAGTAATTTTTATGATATAGAAAAATATGTAATTTAAAAAAAGAAGCAAGGACTATCTATCTATGCCCTTGCTATTTTCTGTACAACTATCATCTTGATAATAAAATCTATCAAGTTCATTTTTTATCAAATTCCATTGGGCTATACAACTTTTATAATCTAATGGAAGAATAAGTGAAGAAAAAGGATTTTCAAGATATATTCTTTCAAATTTTTCTTTACGAAGTATTTTCTCGAATCTAGGCAACAAAGGACATATAAAAGTTCCTTCTTCACAGACAAAGAAAAGAGGAGAGCTTTTTATAAAAACCCTTTTTTTAGAATGTGCTGGCTTTATAATTTTATTAGGAAATCCAGGAACATAATGAGTCTGCATGCCATCTTCTGGTATTTTGAATGCAAAATTTTTTAAATCTTCTAATGTATATATATTATAATTTATGTTGTAATGCATAATAACACCTCTTACAAATATTAACATAAATAGTATACCACATCTATGCGTTTTTTGCAAAGTTTAATATAGAAATAAAAAATATATAAATTTTTATAAAAATAAAGTGGATTTTTTAGATATAAATGATATAATACAAAAGATTACGAAAGGAACTGATAAGATGAACATAGAAGAAATACAAAAAAATAATGATAATAAAGAAATTATATTGCAAGCAGTAAAGGAAAATGGAAAAAATTTAGAATTAGCATCAATACAATTACAAGATGATAAAGAAGTGGTTATGGAAGCACTAAAACAAGATGGAGAAGCTTTGGAGTTTGCTAGTAAAAGGTTAAAAGGGGATAAAGAAGTCTTAGAACTAGCAACTAAAACAGCACCTTGGACAATTTGTTACGCATCAGAGGAACTAGCAGGAGACAAAGAAATTATGCTAGAATGTTGTAAACATTATGGACAAGCTCTATATTATGCATCTGAAGAATTACGAGATGATAGAGAAGTGGTAAAGGCAGCAGTAGAAAATAAAGGGATTATTATTAAATATGCTAGTAAACGATTAATTGATGATAAAGAATTAGCACAAATTGCTGTTAAACAAAATAAACAAGCTTATCATTTTATATCAAATAAATTGAAACAAGATGAAGATATTAAAAAGTTAATGGAATAGAAAGTAGTGGTATCAAAAAATGATGCCATTCTTTTCTATATGGGGTTGAAATTTATAATAATATATCTTACAATATATCATAATTAAAAAATAAAAAACTAGTGAAGGAAGAAAGGAATGAGTTTTATGAGAGTATTGGTTGTATCAGATATTCATGGGTCAGGTGTATATGCTGACAAATTAAAAGAAATTATCAAAAAAGAAAAACCAGAAAAAATAATTGTATTGGGAGATTTATATTATCATGGACCTAGAAATCCATTAACAGATGGATATGACCCAATGAAAGTGGCAAAAGTATTAAATAGTGTAAAAGATAAATTAGAAGTTGTAAGAGGAAACTGTGATGCAGAAGTAGACCAAATGGTTTCTGAATTTGAAATAAAAGAAAATATATTAGAAAGAATTAATGGAAAGAATATGTTTTTTACACATGGACATAAATACAATATAGATAATTTACCACCAGAAGATTTTGATATCATGTTTTATGGACATTTTCACACATGTTTTATTAAAAAATATGATAATCAATTGTTTGTAAATCCGGGCTCTATTACATTACCAAAAGATAATACACCACATAGTTATGTTATGATAGAAGAAAAGGATATTATTATAAAAGATGTTGATGAAAATGTGATAGAAGAATATAGATACAAAGAATAGTATCAAATTAGGGACGTTTCTGTTTGGACATTTTTTAAATTATTTAAAAATGTCCAAACAGAAACGTCCCTAATTTTCCTTTTGGTTAAATCCATTCACCATATTTTTTGATATAAATCTTTTTAGCAAACATAGCTAAAATACAATATAAGAAAGTTACAATGAAGATTAAAGCAATATCTTCTCCAGCCATTGGAACTAATCCAATAAAGTTTCCTAAAGGTGTAAATGGTACAATGATTCCTACTAGTATTAATAAGATAGAAGAAAAATATACCATTTTATTTGCATTACTTTGTATAAAAGGTATTTTTGCTGTTCTTATAATGTGCATTCCAACTAAGTTTGAAACAATACTGTATGAAAACCAAATTGTTTGGAAAAGTGCAGCTTCTCTAACACCAAAGATAAACCATAAAGATGCAAATACAATTAAGTCAAAGATTGAGCTAACTGGTCCCATAAATAGCATAAAATGTTTTAAACTTTTTATATCTAATTTTTTAGGTTTTCGTACAATCTCTGCATCTACATCATCAAAAGGAAGTGTCATTTGTCCAAAGTCATATAATAATCCTTCTACTAATAATTGGATAGGTGTTTCTGGTAAAAATGGTAAAGCAATACTTGCGACAATAACAGATAACACTTCTCCAAAATTAAAGCTTGTTGCCATTTTAATATATTTCATTAAGTTTGCAAATGTTTTTCTTCCTTCTGTTACACCATCTAATAAAACATTTAAATCTTTTTCTAGTAAGATAATGTCTGCAGATTCTTTTGCAATATCGACAGCAGTATCTACTGAAATACCAACATCTGAATTGGTTAGGGAAGGACTATCATTAATTCCATCACCCATATATCCTACAACATTTCCATCTTCTTTTAATAATCTTACGATTCTGGCTTTTTGAATAGGAGATAATTTTGCAAAAATGTTATTTTTTCTGATTAATCTAAGAACAGCTACATCAGATAATTTATCTAATTCACTACCTAAAATAATATGCTTAGATTTGATATTTACTTTGTCACAAATACATTTTGTGACTTCTGCATTATCACCTGTTAAAACAATGACACGAATACCAGCTTTATTCATTTTTTCAACAGCTTCTTTTGCACTTTCTTTAGGTGGATCTAAGAATCCAATAAAGCCAATTAAAATCATATTTTTTTCATCTTTTACTTCAAAATCATAACCTGGTTCATTATTATATTTTTTACAAACTGCAATAACTCTTAAACCTTCTTTATTTAAGTTTTTACTAATTCTTTGTATATTTTCTTTAATCTCTTTGGTTAGTGGAGAAACGACACCTCTATATTCTACTGAAGTAGAAATATTTAAAATTTCTTCCACAGCACCTTTCGTAATTAATTCATCTTTACCTTCTTCATTTTTTACAGCAATAGATAAACGTCTACGTGCAAAATCAAAAGGAATTTCATCTAATTTAATGTATTTACTAGTTAATTCAGGCATATTGTATTCAGCTCCACGCTTGATAACAGCTTCATCAATATTGCTTCTTAAACCAGTTTGAAGACTTGCGTTTAAATATGCATATTTTAAAACACCAAGATCTTCATCACCTTTTATATCTAAATATTTCTCTAAAACAATTTTATCTTCTGTTAAAGTTCCTGTTTTGTCTGTACATAAAATGTTCATAGCACCAAAATTTTGAATGGCGTCTAGTTTTTTTACAATTGTTTTTTTCTTAGACATTTTTACAGCACCTTTTGATAAACAAGAAGATAAAATAACAGGAAGTAGTAAAGGTGTAATCGCAATAGAAATGGCTACTGCAAAAGTAAAGGCTGTTACAATACTATGTTTTGAGAAGTTAAGGATAAATACAATAGGGATAATAATTAGCATAAACTTAATTAATAATCTACTAATACTTTCAATTCCTTTTTGAAAAGCTGTTTTTGGTTTACCAGTTGTTAATGTATGAGCAATTTTTCCAAAATACGTAGAATCAGCCGTTTTTATAACAACACCTTTGGCACTACCAGAAATAACATTGGTTCCCATAAAACAAATAGTGTCTAGATCAGCTATACTATCTAAGTTTTCAGGATTCATTTCTGTTTCTACTAATTTCTTAACAGCTTCAGATTCACCTGTTAAAGAAGATTGACCAACATAAAGGTCAGTTGCTTCAATGATTCTTAAGTCGGCTGGAATCATACTACCAGCAGAAAGACTAACGACATCACCAAGGGTTACATCTTTTATGGGAATTTGTATTTCTTTACCATCTCTTATGACATGACAAGTTGTAGCAACCAGTTCTTTTAGCTCGTTTGCAGCTTTATTAGAACGATATTCTTCAAAGAAGTCTAATAAAGTACTAGCAGTTACTAAAATAGCGATAACAATAATATTGGCATAACTAGGTGTTTCGGGTAGAATAACATCTGTGTAACATAATAACAAAGTAATTCCTAATAAGATTAAATTAAAAGGTGTAAATAAACTTTCAAAAAAGTAATGATACCATCTTTTCGGCTTTGCCTGTCTAATGATATTTGGTCCTAATTGTTTTAACTTATATTCAGCTTCTTTTGTACTAAGACCATTTTCTTTGATTTTGTATTTTTTTATGAATTCATCTTTGGATAATAAACATTCTTGACCATAAAGTTTTGATACGTTTACTTCCTCTTTGGTATTTGCCATGAGTACAATCATCTTCCTTTCTTTTGTTAAAATTTCTTTATCATTATACCACAACAAAATAGAAATAAAACAAGTTGATGAAAAAATATGAAAAAATTTTATAATATATTGTAAAAATATAGAAATTTTGTATATAATGGATTTGAAAATATAGAAGGAGGTATTTTTATGATTTCAGTTAAAAATTTATTTGATAATGATGATGTGAAAATTATTGATAGAAAGGGAAATATTTCAGTAGTAGAATTTCAAAGAGATGTTAGTGTTAATAAATTGACAGCCATGTCAGAATATTTTGCTGCCAAAATGAATGTTAAAAGAAGACAAGTTGTTATTCAATTACAAGGTGATGAATATGTGACTAGTAGTGGAGCAATGCAATGGATGGCTGGAAATATAGAGTCAAAAACAAATGTAAAAGGTGTGGGGGATTTCCTAGGAAAAGCAATAAAAGGGAGTGTTACAAGTGAGTCAACAGTAAAACCAAAATATCATGGAACAGGATTATTGGCACTAGAACCAACATATAACTACATTTTATTAGAAGATGTTGGTACTTGGAATGGTAGTATAGTATTAGAAGATGGTTTATTCTTAGCTTGTGAAGCTAGCTTAAATACAAATGTTGTTATGAGAAGTAATTTGTCTTCAGCTGTATTAGGTGGAGAAGGATTATTTAATTTAAAATTATCAGGACAAGGAATTGCAGTTCTAGAAAGTCCAGTTCCAAGAGAAGAACTAATTGAAATAGAATTACAAAATGACCAAATAAAAATTGATGGTAATATGGCAATTGCCTGGTCTGATACATTAGATTTCACAGTAGAAAAATCTACTAGAAGTTTATTAGGTTCAGCTGTTGCAGGAGAAGGATTTGTAAATGTCTATAGAGGAACAGGGAAAATTTTAATGTCACCAGTAAGACCAGAAGCTGTAAGCAATATTATGACATATAGACCTAAACAATAAAGAAGGATAATATAAAATAAAAAGGTTATGATAAATGTACATAGAATATTTGATTTTATGTACATTTTTTATTACTAGTTAAATGTAGGAAATATTGATATATCTATTATTTCCTAATATAAAAGTAATACATAAGAACCAGACTATACAAATTGATAAAAATATGATACAACTATGATGAAATAAATATACAGAAGAAGGGAGAAATGTATGAATATAGATATGATTATGATATTGGTTATACCATTTTTAGGAACACTTTTAGGTTCAGCAATGGTATTTTTTATGAAAAAATCCATTCATAAAACAGTAGAAAAATTGTTAATTGGATTTGCAGCAGGTGTGATGATGGCAGCTTCTATTTGGTCTTTACTAATGCCATCTATGGAAATGGCAACAGAGCAACACGAAATTTCATGGTTGCCAGCAGTTATTGGATTTTTATTAGGAATTGGTTTTTTATTGATTTTAGATAGTATCATACCACATTTACATTTACATACAGATAAACCAGAAGGGATTAAAGCAAAAATAAAAGAATCCACTATGCTTGTTTTTGCTGTAACACTTCATAATATTCCAGAAGGAATGGCTATGGGAGTAACATTAGCAGGAGCTATGATAGGAAATGTTGGAATTAGTCTAGCAGGTGCAATTAGTTTAGCAATTGGTATAGCGATTCAAAATTTTCCAGAAGGTGCTATCATATCTATGCCATTAAGAAGCCAAGGTATGTCTAAGTTGAAAGCATTTGTGTATGGAACATTATCTGGAATTGTTGAACCAATTGCGGCTATAATAACAATATTATTAACAAATGCCACTGTACCAATATTACCATATTTATTAGCTTTTGCAGCAGGAGCTATGATTTATGTCGTAGTAGAAGAATTGATTCCAGAATCACAAGCAGGAGACCATTCAAACATGGGAACAATTGGTGTTGCAATTGGTTTTGTGATTATGATGATATTAGATGTGGCGTTAGGATAAATTGACATAAATAGTTAAAAATGATAATATATATATATGAACCAAGTAAAAACTTTCAGAAAGGAGAGGAAAAAATGAGATTAATTAGGAGAAAAAAGAAAGAGACGATGTTAGGGGGGACTCTAACACAACGCCGGATAATAGAGAGGCATCCAGGAATTGAATTAAAGGCAGAAGAAGCCTTAAAAAAAATGGGAAGGAAAAGACTTGTCGATGAAATCGTACATGACATCAATGTACGAATAAAAAAGACAAATGTCAATCTTCCCAAGGTTTCTGAATCTATTTTTGATTCAGAGGACAATGAAGACAAAATTCTCTTGATTATAGAGAATGTTATCATGACAACTTTGATTGAAAAAGTTGTCATGGAGGGAAATGTAAGTTTTGAACAGAAAGTGAAAAACTTACATTTGACAAAAGAAGATTACCAGATCTTTAAGGATAAGATCTGTGATTATGTTTGGGATTTGATGATGGAACAATTTATAGGTCAAATCCTATTTGAGTCCCCATTTGACTGGGGTTAATATTGACAGCGATAAACTCATTTAAGGAAGGGAGGTCAGGAGCATTTTGCCAAAGACCTCCTCTCTCCTTTTATATAGATTGAATTTTTTCGTCACAATATGTGTAGATAATAAAAGAGTTATATCGAAACTTTATTTTTAAAAAAATTTATGGTATGATGAAAAAAATATGTCTAAAAATCAGTTACAAAAGAAAGAAAAATATGAAGAAGGAGTAACAAATGAAAGCAATTGCGAAATATAAAACGAAAAAGGAAGAAACAAAAGCCAAAAGAAAAAATGCAAAACTATTTCCTATATATAAAATGTTTTCTTGGGATTTACTATTTTTCTATTCTACACAATATTTGTTTTATACAATGGTAAAGGGAATTTCAGCAGGAGAAATCTTAAAACTAGATGCGTTTTTTCCATTATTTATCATTGTTATGCAATTACCAGCAGCAATATGTGCAGATTTTTTAGGAAGGAAAAAAAGTCTAGTGATAGGAAATATCATAATGGTTATATATATCTTATTATTGATTCTGTTACCAGGAATAATAGGCATTTTTATAGCTAATATTGTATATGCTTTTGGATATAGCTTAAGAGGAATACAAGCAACAAATATATTATATGATCCAACAGCGACAAAAGGAGGAGAAGGCTTATATCCCAAAATCAATGGAAAAGGAGCAACAGGGTATTATATATTAGATGGAATTGCATCACTAACAGCAGGATATTTATTTGTTATTAATGGATATATACCAATGATTATTTGTTTGGTATTTACAATTATAGCAACCATCATTTCAACTAGATTTCAAGATATATATATCAATCAATTAGAGGAAAATGAAGTTTCGAACAAAATAAAGGAATATAAAGAAGATTTTAAAGTATCTATAAAAAATATTATGACTTCTAAAAGATTAAGAGCTTTACTAATTTTTATGGGGATATTCAATGCATTTATCACCATAACAGGAACATATAGAGGAAACGTATTGACAGAACTAGAAGTAAGACCAGAAGTATTTTCTATGATAATTTCTATACTCTCATTTATAGGTGGGATTGCAACAACATTTCAAGATAAGATACATAAAAAGTTCAGAAATAAAACATTTGCTGTATTATCTTTAACCTTTGTGATAAGTGTGATTATAATGGGAATTTTATTACTTACAGGAAAAAACAACATATTACCAATTATCTTAATCTTACTTTCTGTACGAAATATTACCATGTCAAATTATTATGTATTATCAGAAAGGTATTCTAAGAACTTTTCAACCCCAAAAACAAGGTCAAGAATTTCCTTTGCCACAGAATTTACCACAAATATCATAGAAGCAATTGCAGTATTTTTGGCAGGTATGTTATTAGATGCAACCAATATTAGATTTGCAACCATATTTATTGGATTAGCTTTTTTAGTATTATTTGTTTTAGGATTAGATTATATGAGAACAAGAGTTGGCTTAAAGCCAGAAGAATATGATAAAAAAGATATAGAATTAGAATAAAGGAGCGAGCGTAAAATGAATGAAAATAAATTTTCAAAAGAAATATATGGAGATGCAGATGGAATCTATATGAGTTGTCCAGAAGTTATAAGTAAACATTTGGCTGAAAAATTAGCTAAGTATAAAACTGGTGTAGAATTATGTTGTGCATTAGGAATAACCGTTATCCAGTTGGCAAAAAAACTAGAATATGTTTATGGAATTGATATGGATACAGAAAGGATTATATCTGCAAAGAAAAATGCACAATTATATGGTGTTCAAAATAAAACAGAATTTATACAGGGAAATGTTTTAGATGAAATTCTTTTAAAAAGCATACAAGCAGAAGTTGCCATATTAGACCCAGATTGGAGTGCAGGAAGTAACAAAAAAGAGCATGTAGCAGATTTGGAAATGACACAACCAAGTATGAAGGATATGTTTTTTAAGGTAAAAAAGAATATAACACATAATCTGGTATTAAGAATTCCGAATACATTTACTTTTGAAACATTAAGCATTCTAGGAAAATGTGAGATTGAAAACATTATATGGGATAATAGGGTTAGGTTTAAATATGCTTTTTTTGCAGATGATATTGTCGAAAATAGAGAAACAGATGTACAGTTTACGATATAGTGTTAGATAGATAAAAAATAAAAGGAAGAATGAAATGAAACAAAATATGAAGAAAATAGATAGGAGTATTAAGACATTTCCACTGTTTGCAGCATTTTCATCAGACTTAATCTTTTTCGTACCAATTGATACCTTATTTTTAACTTTAGTAAAAGGCTTAAGTGCAAGTCAAATAACAGCCATGACAATGGTATCTTTAGCAGTATGTATTGTCTTACAAAAAGTTATATTGAGAATGGTAGAAAAAATAGGGAATATTAAATCCTTAAAATTAGGAGCATTTATGCTACTAATTGCCTCTGTAATATTAACATTTGGAAGCTCTTTTACAGCCATGTTAATATATAGATGTTTATATGAAATTGCTTTTATGTTTTTGAATATGTCAAGAATTGTCTTAAAAAACAATTTAATAGCAATTAATAGACAAGAGGATTATTATAAAATAAGAAACAAAGCCAAAATATTATATTCTATTATCACAATTATAACAGCATTATTAGCAGGTACATTATTTAATATGAATAATTATTTGCCAATGTATTTATCTATTTTAGTATATATGATTATGTTAGGAATGTCTTTTCTATTTTATGAAGCCAAATTAGAAAATGATGATACAAAACAAGAAGATGTAAAAAAGAAGAAATTAAAAATAACTTCTACAATTTTCTTGATTATTTTATCAAATGCTGTATTTTATTCCATTATAAAAATGGGACAAAACAATAGTAAATTATTTATGCAGTATGATTTTCAAGAATTTCTATCAATAGAAATGGTAACCTATTATATTACAACAATTGTATTTTTATCAAGATTAGCCAGATTAGCAGGAAATGTGGTATTTGGAAAATTATATTTAAAAATAAAGGATAAATTAAGTATTCTACTATCTGTATTATTAAGTATGGCATTTTTCTTATTAATTTTAGGACATTTCCTAAGTATAGGATTTATATATAAAGTGATTATCATGTCATTAGGATTTTTCTTGATATTGGCTATTAGAGATTCATTCCAAGTATATATAGAAGATATAGCATTAACCATTGCCAATAAAGAGGAACAACAAGAAATGATGATAGACATTGAAGTATATAGAAAAGTAGGAACACTCATTTTAAGTGCAATATTTACACTAATACTTATGAAATTTGAATTAATTGTTATAGAAGGTATACTATGCGTATTAGCAATAATAGAAGTAGGAATTAGTTATCAATTAAGTAAAAAACTAGAAAAAGGAAAGAAAACATGAGAGAATATAAAAGAGAATCCAATATTATTATTATCATAAATGCATTAAGAAAAATTATTGAAATATTTTCAGGTCCATTTTTAACCACATATTTTATAAAAACATCTTTAGAAAGTATTTTAGATATATCCATATATAATACATTTTCATATATTGTATTAGCAATTACTTGTTTAATGGTGGGATATATCATAAAAAATAAGTTTAAAATGGCGGCATTTCGAGCAGGTGTCATCATCAATTTTATATATATTTTGACGATTATTATTTTAAAGGAAAGGATTATCCAGCATTTGTGGCTATTAGCTATATTGTATGGCCTTTTCTCAGGATTATATTTTATGCCGTTTAATTTAATTTTAGGAAATAAAATTAAAAATGAAGATAGGACAGGATATGAAGTAAAAAAAGAAATGATATCTTCCATTATCAATATTGTGATACCAATCGTATTAGGCTCTATCATTACGGTTACAAATTATATATTAACAGCAGTTATCATTCTTATACTTTCATTGATACAAATTATTCTTTCTTTTGTATTAAAACCACTTGAAGAATCAGGAGAAAAATTTAATATGAAAGGCATGATACAAATTGTAAAAAAGAATAAAGATATCAAAAGAATGATGTTGGCAGAATATTTAACAGGAATCAGTGTAAATAATAGTGCATTGGCAACTATAGCTACAATTTTAATTTATAATGCTTTTCAAACAGATTTAAATTTAGGAATTATCACCTCTATTTCTTATATCCTACAATTAATTGTTATCTATCTGTATGGAAAAAGATATAAAGGAAAATCAGATAAAAATATTATCATTTTATTATCTATTCTACCAATGATAACATTAGGAATGTTTTTACTGTATCCAAATGCTGTTACAGTAATTATCTATAATTTGTATTTTACGATTTTTGTAAATTTGATAGGTATTATAAGGTCTGTAAGATTATACAACATTTCCAATAGTGGTGAAATTAATAGAAGCAACCAAGAGGAATTTTGGTCAGTAAGAGAAGTTTGCTTAAATTTAGGAAGAACAACAGGATTTGTCATTTTATTGATAGTCGGAATAATAGCAAATAATGTAGCTTTAAATATAGTGATGATTATGCTAACCATGATAATTTTGGTATTAGGTGTTATTTTAAGCAAAGTAGACAAAAATAAATATGAAAATAAAAAAATATAAAAGAAGGAGTGTTATTACTATGATAAAAGCAGTGATATTTGATATGGATGGAACCATGCTAGATACAGAACATATAAAAGAGGAAGGATTAAAATATGCAGGAAAATGTTTAAATATAAATATAGATAATGCAACTTTAACACAAATAAGAGGAACAAATAATAAATGTTTAAAAGAAATATTATGTAATAAGTTTGAAGGATTAGATGTGCAAAAATTATTGGAGATAAGAGAAAAATATGTTGAAACATATTTTGAAAATCATCCAATAGAAACCAAAAAAGGACTTTTTGAATTATTAGAATTTTTGAAAAATCATGAATATAAAATGGCAGTGGCAAGTTCTTCTAATTTAGAAGTCATAAAAAAATATTTGGAAAAGGTTGAGGTATTGGATTACTTTGATATAATAATGAGTGGAGATTTGGTAACCAAAGGAAAACCAGATCCAGAAATTTATTTAAAATGTTTAGAACAATTAAGCTTATCTAAGGAAGAATGTATAGGTGTTGAGGATACAGCAAATGGCGTTTTATCGATACATAAAGCAGGTATGAAGCCTATCATGATACCAGACTTAGAAGAACCTTCAAAAGAAATAGAACATATTGTATATGCAAAATTAAAATCTTTATTAGATGTGATTCCATTATTAAAAGAAATACATTAAAATGAAAAGGAGAGGAAATATGAGAGTATTAGCAATTGGAGATATTGTAGGAGAAAAAGCTGTTGAAACGGTAAAAGAAAATTTAAAAGAAATAAAAGAAACAAAACAAATTGATTTTGTTATTGCAAATGGAGAAAATGCAAAAAATGGAAATGGATTAGATAAAAATTTATTTAACCAATTAATAACTGCAGGTGTAGATGTTATTACAATGGGGAATCATACCTGGGGAGATGAAGAAATTTATCAGTTTATTGAAGATGATAGAATCATAAGACCAGGGAATATAACAAAAGGGATACCTGGAAAAGGATACACAATAAAAGAAAAAAATGGACATAAAATAATGGTTATGAATTTAATAGGAAGAAGAAATATGGAAGGTGTATATTTTTCAGATAATCCATTTATTGAGGCAAATGAAATATTAGAAAGGTATCAAGAAGAAATAAAAATCATATTTGTAGATTTTCATGCACAATGTACAGGAGAAAAATTTATGCTTGCCTATTATTTAGATGGAAGGGTAAGTGCTGTTTATGGAACACATACACATGTACAAACAGCAAATGAAACAATTATGCCAAAAGGAACAGGATTTATAACAGATATTGGAATGACAGGACCAATATATTCAGATTTAGGTTGTGATGCCGAAAACTCCTTAAAACGATATATAGAAGATAAACCTGTTCAAGATATAGTATCTAATCATGCTATTATGTTAAATGGAGCTATATTTGAAATAGATGAAAATACAGGAAAAACTATAAATGTAGAAAGGATAAATATTGTTTATTAAATAAAAGAAAGGAAAGTTAGTCGTTTTTCGTGGCACTTTGTGCCGAGCGAAGCGACGGAATGGAGGTTTATATGAAATTTTATATCATTAGACATGGACAAACTAATTGGAATAAAAAGGGTAAAATTCAAGGAAAGACAGATATTGAATTAAATGAAGAAGGAATTGAACAGGCAAAAGAGGCAAGGAAAATTTTAGAGAATTATCCAATTGATATGATAGTAGCTTCTCCCTTAAAAAGAGCTAGAAAAACAGCAGAAATTATAAATGAAACTAGAAAAGCACCTATTGTGTTTGACAAAGCACTAGAAGAAAGAGGATTTGGGGATTTTGAAGGAAAAATACGAAAAGAAATTCATGATGAGATATTAGATTCAGAGATATTAGATAATTATAGCCTAAATAAGGAATATAAAGGTGTAGAGACTATACGAAGTTTATGTGATAGAGTGTGGGGATTAATAGAAAAATTGAAAAAATCGTATGCAGATAAAAACATTTTGTTAGTAACACATGGAGGTGTCACAAGAGCGATTAGTGGATATTTTAATGGACCAAATGAAAACGGAATATTAGAAGATTTAGATTTAAAAAATTGTGAAATCAGAACATATGAAATAAAGGAGGAAAAATAATGCAAGTATTTAATTATCACTCACACACATATAGAT
Organism: uncultured Clostridia bacterium; assembly: GCA_944393375.1. Classification (GTDB taxonomy): domain Bacteria; phylum Bacillota; class Clostridia; order TANB77; family CAG-508; genus CAG-269. Next base: position 43,588 of record CALXZX010000002.1, read on the forward strand.
GTGGACATGCAGATTTAGATTTTACAGATGAAGAATATGTAGAAGCATATATCAAAATGGGATTTAAAAGAATAGCTTTTACAGACCATTGCCCAGAAAAAAACAAAATAGATAAAAGAAAAAATATGCGTATGGAATATAATCAAAGAAAAGAATATTTAGGAAGTATACAAGTATTAAAAGAAAAGTATGCTGGACAAATTGAAATTCAAAGTGGCTATGAAGTGGAATATTTACTAGGAGAAGAAGAAAACTTAAAAGAATTAAAAACTGAAACAGATAAATTGATTTTAGGACAGCATTTTGTTTATGATGATAATAAAAATCTAAAAATACATGGAAAAGATGATTTTTCAGATAAAGAGTTATTAAGATATGCAGAATATATAGAACAAGCCATGAAATGCAATATACCTGATATTATTGCACATCCAGATTTGTACATGTTAAAGAGAAAAGAATTTGGAGAAATTGAGGAAGAAGTTGCACACCTTATCTGTCAAGCTGCTGAAAAATATGGAGTACCTTTAGAGATTAATTTAAACAATATATTTGGAAATACCTATTATGAAAATGAAAAATTAAATCATAAACCAATAGAAGAACAAAGAAAGAACTTGGGAAAAGTAGTATATCCATGTAAGGAATTTTGGAAGATTGCATCAGAATATGATATACATGTAATATATGGAATAGATACTCACCATAGAGGACAAATTGAGTTATTTAATGAATTTGTGGAATTATCAAATGAAATTATAGGAAAAGATGTAATAGAAAAATTGAATTTTATAGATATGAAGTAAAGGAAGAAAAATATGTTAGCAAATAAGTTAAATTATGGAGATACTATAGGTGTTGTCGGAGTATCAAACAGTATTTCTAATAGGAAAGAATTAATACAGTATTATTAGTAAAGGAAAAAGAAGATATTCCAGATGAGAAAATTTTAAAAATTATGGAAGATATTGGTGCAACGCCATTATTAGATAGATTAGAAAATGGTTTAGATGAGATGGTAACTGTCAATAAATTATCAAAAGGAGAATTACAAATTATTGCATTTATCAGAGCAATTGTTCATAAAGCCAATATTTATATCTTTGATGAACCTACTTCTAATATTGATTTAAGAACAGAAAAAATGATTCAAAGTATTATTGATAAAATTTCAAAAACAAGTACAGTCATTATCATTGCACATAGATTAGCAACTATACAAAATGTAGATAAGATTTTAAAAGTAGAAAATGGAAAAGTAAAGGAATATTCTGAAAAAGAATTTGTAAAATAATAAAAAGAAATGGTGAGGTATTATGAATACATGTCATATTAAATATTGTGGAAAAGATAAAAATGGGATAGATAGATATTGGTGTTTAACCCATAAAGATATTGCATCAGATACAGAAGGAAATCAATTAAAAGAGTGTCTATGTAACTATAAAGAAATATATGATAATAAAATAAAGATAGAGCCCCAAAATATAGACAGTATAAAAGTAACATATAAAAATGTTTTAGAAGAAATAAAACCAAATATTTACTTAAATCAAAAGGAAGAAAATCATGCTTTAGAAATAAAGGACAGTATATTAGATTTTAAAGACATTGGTGGGCTTATGATTTCAAAATTAAATGGCATCAAATTAATACCATCTTATTGTTCTTATTGTGGCAAGCCACATACAGATGATGGAATATTTGCATATACACCACATGCAAAACACTTATGTCAATATTGTGGCTATTTTTATAATGTAGAAAAAGCCAATATTGGAAATGAATTTGCTTTATTCTTTGATGTTCCAGACATAACTTTAGAAGAAGGAATCGTAGAAATAGAAGATACATTATGCTTAGAATATGATATTTTAAAAGGAACACTACTTACAAATGGGAAGAATGTAAATAAAGTGAAAGCGAAAGGAAAAATCATATATCTTAAAACATATTTAAATGAATTGTTTAAAGATGAATATTAGACATATAAGAAGATACAATAAAAAAGTTGTAATAAATAATTTAGAATTGATGGAAAATTTGGATATAAAAAGTAAGTAAAAATTATTGACAACAATATTTTTTTGAATAATAATAAAAAGTAGCAAAAAACAAAAATATGAATTAATAAACAAAATTATAAAAAATAAAACGAAAGAAGATGGATTAATGATGAAAGATTATTTTGGATATCAAGGAAAAGTTTGTGTTGTAACAGGAGCATCTAGTGGAATGGGGGAAGCGACAGCTAGAATGCTTGTAGATTTAGGAGCAAAAGTTTATGCAATTGATATGAATGAATGTAAAGTAGAAGGAATTACAAAATTTATACAATGTAACTTAGCAAAGAAAGAAGAAATAGATGAAGTATTCAATAAAATTCCAGAACATATTGATTCATTTTTCGGTGTTGCTGGACTTTCTGGTTCAAAAACAGATTATAGAACAACGTTTGATTGTAACTATACAGCAAATATGTATATGACTTTACATTATTTGAAAAATAGAATGGAGAAAGGTTCTAGTATTGTTTTTTGCACTTCGACAGCAGGATTAGAATGGAAGAAATTTAAAAGAGAACAAAACAAAGTCGTACATAGCAAAACTTGGGAAGAAGTTCAAGAAGTAACGAAAAAATTGGCTTCATCTGCACCTGCAACATTTGCATATATGTATTCTAAAAGATGTTTATCTCAATTTATATGTGAGCAATCAGTAGAATTTGCAAAAATGGGAATCAGAATGAATAATGTATTGCCAGCATCAACAGATACAGGAATGAAACAAGAGTTCCAAGATATGGTAGGAAGTGAAGAAGGATTAATCGCACAAGCAGGATTAGCTGGAAGACTTGCAACATCAGAAGAAATGGCAGGTCCAATGGTATTTTTGAATTCTGATATGGCATCATTTGTATCTGGACTAGAAATGGTAGTTGACTATACAGATACTTGTTTAAAAGTTTTAGGAAAGAAGAAAAATCTAGAAGCAGTATCAGCAACAAACCCAATCATTTGTGCACTTGCGAAAAAGATGTTAAATAAATCAGCTAAAAATGCATTAAATTCAGGAAATGAGTAAGGAATACATCTATTGCATTGTTTCTATGACTTGTACTCCTGCATGGAACGAAGAACAGCATAAATTCGTTCAATAACAATATGCAAATATCATTATTAGAGTAAAGATAAAAGAGATGTGGATTTGTTTATTGAAAATTTAGATGTCATTCTAAAACAAGATTAGTTTAAAATAAAGTGAACCAAAATTATTAGGAAAAAGTTTAATAATAAGAGTGCACTTTATTTTTAAACTATTTTTTTTTGCTAAAAACTATAAAAATGTATTGACACGGTGTCAGAAAAAGGAAAGGTGGTTATAATTATGGATTTACCAAAAATAGCCTTAGGAGCTTGGGCATGGGGAAATGATGGAACATTTGGAGTTAATTATACAGAAAAAGATTTAAAAAAAGTATTTGATGAAGGAATGAAAAACGGATTTAATTTATGGGATACAGCTTACGCTTATGGAATGGGACAAAGTGAAAAAGTATTAGGAGATTTTATAAAAAATTATGATAGAGACAAAATAATCATTTCAGACAAATTTACCCCACAATGTGAAGATGGGACACCAGAAGCTATGCAAAATATGCTAAATAATAGTATGAAACTATTAAATACAGATTATATTGATATATATTGGATTCATAATCCAATGGATGTAGAAAAATATACACCTATGTTAGCACCATTATATAAGAAAGGATTAATTAAATCTGTAGGTGTATCAAATCATAATTTACAAGAATTAAAAAGAGCACAAGAAATTTTAGGTAAAGATGGAATAAAGATTTCAGCAGTACAAAATCATTATAGTTTATTAAATAGATCAAGTGAAACTTCAGGGATATTAGATTATTGTAAAGAAAATGATATTATATTTTTCTCTTATATGGTACTTGAACAAGGTGCCTTAACAGGGAATTTTGACAAAAATCATCCATTTCCAGAAGGTTCCGATAGAGCAAATAGTTATAATGATAAATTAGAAAAATTAGAAAAATTAGAAAAATTGAATAAGGTATTAAATGAAGTAGCACAAAAACATAATACAAAAATTCCAGTTATAGCAACTGCATGGGCCATTAATAAAGGAACATTACCAATTATAGGTGTAACAAAAGTAAATCATGTTTTAGATGCAAAAGAAGCTTGCAATATTGTATTAACAGATAGTGAAATAAAATATCTTGAGGATACAGCAGATAAACTTGGAGTATCTACAATAAGATATTGGGAAAAAGAAATGAAATAGAAAAGGAGAAAACAAAATGGCTAAAGAAATAGTTGACATTAGAAAAGAAGAAATAATAAAAGCTTGTGAAAAGCTTTATAAAAAGGAAAATTTCAAAGATATAGCAATAAAACATATTGGAGAGGAAACTTCATTTTCTCGTACATCTATATATAATTATTTTCATACAAAGGAAGAAATATTTTTAGCCCTTTTCCAAAGGGAATATGAAATATGGATTGATGATCTTAATAAAATGTATGATGAAAATGAAAAATTATCAAAAGAAGAATTTGCAAGTGCTTTAGCACACACTATTGAAAAAAGACCGACATTATTAAAATTGCTATCAATGAATATGTATGACATGGAAGAAAATAGTAGAATGGAAGTTTTAATAGAATTCAAAAAAGCTTATGGCGATTCAATTAAAACTGTAAAAAAATGTCTTGATAAATTTTATACTATTATGAATGAGAAAGAAAAAGAAGAATTTTTATTTTCATTTTTTCCTTTTATGTATGGAATATATCCATATACGTTTGTAACAGATAAACAAAGGAAATCTATGGAAAAAGCAGAAGTGCCATTTGAGTATATGACAATATATGAACTTGCTTATAAAGGAATATTAAAATTATTATAAATAAAAAAGGAGGATTTTCTATGAAAATAGTAATACTTACAGGAAGTTATAATTTGCACGGAACATCAAATACATTAGTTGATGAATTTATAAGAGGAGCAAAAGAAAATGGTAATGAAATTATAAGATTTGATACAGCCCATTTAGATATACATCCATGCATTGGATGTAATCATTGTGGAATGGATGGAGACTGTGTATTTAAAGATGATATGGTTAAAATATTAGATAGTATAGAGGAAGCAGATATGTTAGTTTTGGCAACACCAGTTTACTATTTTGCAATGACAGCTCCATTAAAAGCTACAATAGATAGATTTTATTCTAGAACAGGAAGAATAAGCAGTAAAAGACTAAGAACAGCATTTATTATGACTTGTTGGAATACAGATGATTCAACAGTAGAGCCTTTAATTGTACATTATAAAAAGTTAGTAAGTTATATGCATTACCAAGATGAAGGAATGATTGTTGGAAAAGGATGTGGAACAGTAGGTATGATTCCAGAACATTTTTATGAAGATGCTTATCAATTAGGAAAAAAGATAAAATAAAAATAATCTGGCTATTAGAATTAAAAAATATATTAAGTGGAGGAAAGGTTATGAACAGAAAAGTAGTAGCTTTGATAGTCGCAATTTTTATTGTAGTTATTATAGTAGGAGTAATTTTTCCTATAAGCAATAGGGAAAATAGTAGAACAAACAATTCTTCAAGTGGTGAAACTATAAATAATACTGTAGAAGTAGGAGAAGATAGATTAGTTTTCATTAATGGTGGAAGTTTTGAAATGGGAAGTCCAGAAACAGAAATGCAAAGAGAAACAGACGAAACTCAGCATGAAGTAACAGTAAGTGATTTTTATATAGGAAAATATGAAGTAACACAAAGTGAATATGAAGAAGTGATGGGAGAAAATCCAAGTAATTTTTCCGGAGATAACTTACCAGTTGAAAATGTTACTTGGTATGATGCTATTGAATATTGTAACAAATTAAGTGAAAGGGAAGAATTAACACCAGTTTACACAATAGATGGAGAAAATGTAAGTTGGGATAGATCAGCAAATGGATATAGATTACCAACAGAAGCAGAATGGGAATATGCAGCAAGAGCAGAAACAACAACACCTTTTAATACAGAAAATTCTATAAGTGATGAAGAAGCGAAGAACAGTGAAAATATATTAATAGCATATTTTTCTTGGAGTGGAAATACGGAAAATGCAGCTGAAATTATCCAAGGAAAAACAGGAGCAGATGTTATTGAATTAAATCCAGTAGAACCTTATTCATCAAATTATAATGAGGTTTTAGATCAAGCACAAGAAGATATGAATCATGATGCAAGACCAGAACTTGCAAACCATGTAGACAATATGGAACAATATGACACAATACTTTTAGGTTATCCTAATTGGTGGGCAACAATTCCAATGCCAATAGCAAGTTTTTTAGAAGAATATGATTTTAGTGGAAAGACAATCATCCCATTTTGCAGTCATGGAGGAGGAGGATTTGGACAAAGTATAACAGACATATCAAAACTTGCTCCAAATTCTAAGATTGGTGAAGGACTAAGCATACATTATTCAGGAGGTTCTGGTTTAGAAAATGATATATCAGATTGGTTAAGTAATAATGGAATAGAAGAACAATAAAAAGGAGTATTTCTATGAATAAGAAATTCAGAATAATATTAGATATTGTGATGACCATATTGTTTATTATATTAATGGGATATTATGTAACAGATAATGAAGTACACGAAATATTAGGAACAATTACCTTTGTATTATTTATTATTCATAATATTTTAAATATAAAATGGTATAAAGGAATATTTAAAGGAAAACATAATTTTCAAAGAATATTTCACATTATGATTAATTTGTTATTATTTATCGCAATGTTAGGAATGATGATAAGTGGAATCATGATTTCAGCTGATGTATTTGCATTTTTAGATATTCCTACAACTATGTTTGGAAGAAGATTACATATGTTATCAACTTCATGGGGATTTATTTTAATGGCAATTCATGTAGGACTTCATATAAATGCTTTAATGAATAAATTAAATGCAAAGATGAAAAATAGTACCTTTGAATATGTATATTATTTTATATTGACTATTTTAGCAGGACTAGGAATATACGCATTTATAAATTTAAAAGTGTGGGAAGATATGTTTTTATTAAATGATTTTAAGTTTTTCGACTATGAACAAAGTTCAATAGTATTTTATTTAAAATATTTATCTATATTAATTTTTATAGCACTTGTTATTTATATTATTTTTTCTTTAGTAAGAAAAGTAAAAAATAAAAAAATTAATAATTAAGGAGGAAATGAAAATGCAAAAAAATATAGGTTCAAAATTAGCGTTATATCCAATGCCATTATTGGTAATAGGAGCAATGGTAGATGGAAAAGTAAATTGGCTTTTAGCAGGACATAGTGGAATCATAGGACATGACAGAGTAATGGTAAGTTTAGTAAAAACTCATTATACAAATAAAGGAATTAAAGATACAAAAACATTATCTATTAATATAGTAAGCGAAGAAATGTTAAAAAAGGCAGATTATGTAGGTAGTGTAAGTGGAAGTAAGCAAGATAAATCAGATGTATTTGAATATCATATAGGAGAAGCAGGAGCACCAATTATAAATGATGCACCAGTTGTTATGGAATGTAAAGTAGAAGATAATTATGAAACAGATAATTTTGATAACTTTATAATGTCAATTGAAAATACTTATGTTCAAGAAGAAAACTTAGATAAAAATGGAAAAATAGATTATACAAAATTTAGTCCAGTATTGTTTGAATTTCCAAATTACACATATTTAAAAACAGGAGATACCATTGGAAATTGTTTAAGATTAGATTAGATTGAAAAATAATTACAATTTTGACGTCGTCAAACTTCGTTTAAAATTTAATTCTTTTCCAACCAGATTTGAGATTTAAGAAAGGAAAGTGAAAAATATGAATAAAAAAGTAATTGTTTTAATAGCTTTAATCTTAATAATAGCAGTAATTGCTATAGTTGTAGGAATTAATTTAGCAGGAAATAATGAAAGTACAAATACACTACAAAATCAAGCAAGTAGTGAAAGTCAAGAAGAAAATCAAGAAGTTGCAAGCAATGAAAATCAAACAAATACAGAAGAAAATCAAAATAATCAAGAAAGCGGAAGTGGAAATGTATTAGTTGTATATTTCTCACATACAGGAAATACAGAGAATGTTGCAAACTTTATACATGAAGCAGTAGGTGGAGATATAGTTAAATTAGAAACAGAAGAACCATACACTGATAATTATAATGATTTATTAGACATAGCACAAAATGAACAAAATGAAAATGCTAGACCGCTATTGAGTACACAGATAGATAACATAGAAGATTATGACACTATCTTTTTAGGATACCCAATTTGGTGGGGAGATATGCCAATGGCATTATATACATTTTTAGATGAATATGATTTATCAGGAAAAACAATAGCACCATTTACTACAAGTGGAGGTTCAGGATTATCAGGCACACCAAGTAATATAGAAGATGAAGAACCAAATGCAACTGTAACAGAGGGATTAGCAGTAAGAGATAGTAATAGTGAAAATTCACAAAGTGCAGTTAATGAATGGCTATCTGAAATAGGATTTTAAGGAGAAGATAAATGAGAAAAGTTATTTTGATCATAATTGTATTGATTATAGTAATTGGTATGATAGCAGGTATTGTATATTTTAACTCTAGACAAAATGAAGACATAGAAAAAAATAATAGATTGAGTCAAGAATTTATACAAAATAATAGTAACAATGATGTGACAGAGAACACGATAAATAATGATAATACTACTAATCTAAATGAAACTCAAAATTCACAAAGTGAAGGGGAAGAAGTAAATATGGAAAATGCAAGAATAAAACTAACAGTCAATGGAAATGAAATATTTGTAAGATTAGTTGATAATGTAGCGAGCAGGGAATTTTTAGAAATGTTACCACTAACATTAACATTTGAAGATTTCAATAATACAGAAAAAATTGCAACATTACCAAGTGAGTTATCAACAGAAGGATTACCTTCTGGTTACACACCTGTGGTAGGAGACTTTTCATATTATGCACCATGGGGAAATATATCCGTATTTTATGAAGATTTTAGATATTCTAATTCTTTATATAAATTAGGAACAATAGAATCTGGAACAGAAATACTTGGAAATATAAATGGTGATTTTGAAGTTATTATTGAAAGAGTTAATTAGAAAGAGGGAAAGCAATATGGAATATATAAAATTAGGAAATACAAATATTGAGATATCAAGATTATGTATGGGTTGTATGAGCTTTGGAGATCCAGAAAGTAATATGCATGCTTGGACACTAAATCCAGAAGAAACAGAAAAAATAGTAAAGAAATCATTAGATTTAGGAATTAATTTTTTTGATACAGCCAATTGTTATTCTGCAGGAACAAGTGAAGAATATCTTGGACTAGCATTAAAAAATAATATAGCTAGAAATAAAGTAGTTATAGCAACAAAAGTGTATTTTAACGAAGGTCACTTATCAAAAGAAGCCATACCAAGAGAAGTGGAGGGTTCTTTAAAAAGACTTGGAACAGATTGTATAGATTTACTAATTATCCATAGATTTGATTATGGAACACCAATAGAAGAAACAATGGAGGCATTGGATAAAGTTGTTAAATCAGGAAAAGTAAGAGCAATTGGGGCATCAGCTATGTATGGATATCAGTTTGCAAAAATGCAATATATAGCAGAAAAAAATAATTGGACAAAATTTGTATCAATGCAAAATCATTATAATCTTTTATATAGAGAAGATGAAAGAGAATTAATACCAATATGTGATGATATGAATGTGTCAAGAACATCATATAGTCCATTAGCAGGTGGCAGACTTTCTCGTCCTACTTGGTCAGCAGATACATTAAGAAGTAAAACAGATAAAGCAGCAGCCAATAAATATGATTCTACAAAAGATATGGATATGGAAATTGTAAAAAGAGTAGATGAACTAGCTAAAAAGAAGAATGTATCAATGACACAAATAGCTTTAGCTTGGCAATTAGCAAAAGGAGTAGCATCTCCAATTATTGGAGTAACAAAAGAAAAATATTTAGATGATGCAGTAGGAGCATTTAATGTTAAATTATCAAAACAAGATATTGATTATTTAGAGGAATTATATGTGCCTCATAAAGTAGTAGGAGCATTATAATCATTAAAATTAGGGAGTGTGTTAATTATGAGTTTAACAATTAATATTTATTATACAGGAGAAAATGGAAATGCAAGAAAATTTGCAAAAGAAATGGTAGAAAAAGGAGTCGTAGATAGAGTAAGAGCAGAAGAAGGAAATAAGAAATATGAATATTTCTTCCCAATGGATGATCCTGAAACAGTCTTACTAATAGATAGATGGGAAAGTGAGGAAGCTTTAGATGTACATCATAAATCTCCTATGATGAAAGAAATAGCAGATTTAAGAGATAAATATCATCTTCACATGAAAGTTGAACAATTTGTAGAAAGAAAGTAAAAAAATTTTTCTTTATAATAAAAGAATATAAAATTTATTGCTTGGGGAAAGAAATAATATAAGAGATTCATATGTTTAAGAAAATTATTTTGTACCATTATAGGTAGTACAAAGTAATTTTCTTTTTTTATGTTACATGATAGTAAATTACAGTTTCAAAATAAGAGGCAATTATAAAATATATAATAATAGTTGATAATATGCAAGATTTGGGGAGTGAAACATAAAAATATTTTAGAAAATACTACACAAAACAGAAAAACTATGATAAAATATTTTAGAATTAATAAATTACTGAGATATCATTAGATTGAATATAAAGCAATCTTAAAATAATAAAGGAGGAATTAAAATGTCAGGACATTCAAAGTGGCACAACATACAAGCCAAAAAAGGAAAAGCAGATGCAGCAAGAGGAAAAATATTTACAAAATTAGGAAGAGAATTACTAATTGCTGTTAAAGAAGGTGGACCAGATCCTGCAGGAAATTCAAAATTAAAAAATGTTATTGCAAAATGTAAGGCAGCAAATATGCCAAATGATACAATCAATAATGCCATTAGAAAAGCATCAACAAGTAATGAAAATTATGAAGAAATTACATATGAAGGATATGGACCAAACGGAGTAGCCGTTATTGTAGAAGCATCAACAGATAATAAAAATAGAACAGCAGCAGATGTTAGACACGTATTTGATAAAGCAGGAGGAAACTTAGGAACAACTGGTTGTGTATCATATATGTTTAATAAAAAAGGTGTTATTGTGATTGAAAAAGAAGCAACATCTATGAGTGAAGATGATTTGATGATGTTAGCATTAGAAGCAGGAGCAGAAGACTTTTCATCAGAAGAAGAAGTGTATGAAATTACAACAGACCCATCAGATTTTACAGCTGTTCGTGAAAAATTGGAAGAAGCAGGATTAGAATTCTTACAAGCAGAAGTTCAAATGGTACCAACAACTACTGTAAAACTAGATGAAAAAGGAACAGAAAAAATGGAAAGATTAATTGAAAACCTAGAAGATTTAGATGATGTTTCAAATATTTATCATAACTGGGAAGAATAAAAGAAAAATAGATAAATGACAGTAGGAATACAGTTATTTATCTATTTATGTTATGAGAAGTATCATACTTAAAATTTATTAGAGCATATTGCTCGAATGGAGGTTTTTATGGGACAAAAGAAAAGTAAAAGTTTGTTAATAACAGTTATTGTTTTATTAATTATTATTTTAATTTTAGTAGGCGTTATAGCATATTTATATTTTTTCACAGATATGTTTAAAAGTAATAAACAGTTATTTTTCAAATATACTTCACAGATTATGCAAAGTGAAGATGGATTTATAGATAATCAGTTAATGCAATATTTTCAAAAAAAGGATAGCACAAGTTATGAAAATAATGGAGAAATAACATTTGATGTATCTATTCCCAATATGGAAGATGATTTAGAATTGGCTAATCATTTTAATATTACTTTTTCAGGAAAAGAAGATCCTAATAATTCAAAATTAGAAAAAGAGATTAGTCTCAACTATTCAGATAGTGTCAATTTTCCATTAACATATAGAAAAACAAATAACATAACAGGAATTCAAACCCAATATATTGGAAGTAGTTTTGTAGCTATTAGAAATGATGAAGAAATTTCTGGATTAACAGATATAAATAATTTATTAAAATTACAAAATATAGCGTTTTCTAATGAAGAAATACAAAATCTGAAAACAACTTATTTTGATAATATATTAAATACATTAGAAGATAGCAAGTTTTCTACATTAACTGAGGGGAATTTAACAGGATATAGATTAACATTAACAGGTGAAGAATTCAAAAATACATTGGTTCAAATCTTAAATGTATTAAAAACAGATGCTAATACAATGCATAAAATAAACGAGATCTTGCAAGGGATAGGAATCGATACACAATTAAATGAAGATTCTATAGATACGCTAATAGAAAGTATTAATGATTGGGAATTAAATGATAATATTGAAATGACTGTATATGCCACAGGAGGAAAACTATATAGAGTTGATATAGGAACAGCTGGAAATACATTAACAATAAATAGAGAAGGAAACGGTCAAGAAGTAACATATACTATGTCTTTGAATGTGACAGAACAAAATGCAAGTGCAGTATTTACAGCTAAATATTCTGGATTAAATTCAGATAATGTAACTGAAACATATGAACTAACATTAGAAGGAAAGTATGGAGAAACTAATGTAGTAGAAAAATCAGATAATACACAAGATACATTAGATATTTCAAGTGAGAGAGAAACAATTGAGTCATTAATGACAACTGTTCAAGCAAATAAAATAGCAGCAGGAGAAGATAGTACCCAAATCAGTGATACAGATGTAGAAGAAGAATTATCATCAGGAGAAAATGAAATCTATACAGATATGCGTTTAGAAAGAGAAACAGATACAACATTTAGTATTACATTTGTTAGTACAGGAGACAAATTTGTCATAGATAACACAGGAAAAATTGTTGAAGAACCAGAAGAAACTTCAACAAATGAAACTACAACAAATGCATCAGAAAATACGACCAGCCATAATACATATAATATGACAAATAATGTACAATTTAAAAATGGAGTACAAATAGAAGATTTAACAGAAGAAAATGCAGTTATTTTAAATGATAAAGATAATGAATATGTTAGCAATTTGATGAATGCTATACAACAAAGAATGGTAGAAGTCAATCAAGTGCAAATGGAAGAATTAGGCGTATCAGAAGATCAAAATCCAATTCAATATCTAATACCAGCATTTTTATTAACAAACGGAACAAATGCAGAAATAGATGAACAGGCAGTAAATGCTTTTAATGCAAAATTTGAACTATATGAAAGTACAAATACAAAAGGAGCAACAGTGAAAGGGTTATTAACAACTATACAAAATAATAATGAGACAGAAGGAAATAACAAAATAGAAGAAATCAATATGGATGGCGAAGAATATGAAGTAAATGAACAAAATATTACCTTATTAAAAAGTAGCATTAATGTAGATGACGCATACAGGGTAGAATTCGAAAAAGATATTAACACAGGACTAATTTATAGGGCAGTTATTAATAAACGTTAGGGACGTGCCAAATCGTTCAATTTTTGAACGATTTGACCTGTCCCCAATGTTCAAAAATTGAACGAAAGGGACAGACCTTATAATAATTTAGAAAAAATAGAAGGGTAAGACTTACAATTAAAGCGTGAGTCTTACTTTTTTTTTGTATTTATAAAAGAAACATTCATGTAAGTAATCAAATAAAGGCATAACCTAAAAAATAGTAATAAATCAAGTATACCAGAATATATATATTATTGGGGTATAAGTAAAACAAATAAAATCCTAAAATTATATGACAAAAGGAGTGAAAAATGGAAAAGCTTTTAGAAATTGTTAAGTTTTTTCCAATGAATTTATCCAATATTCTATATAATACAATCATTTCCAATAATAAAATAAAAGATGAATTGCAAGAAATCAGAATTAGAATTGATAGACCACTAATCTTAAAACTTAGAGATAAAGAATTAATTGTGGAATATAAAATTACACAAAATGAAATATTACAAATTGTGGAGAGATTATGTGAAAATTCTATTTATGCGTATAAAAAACAATTATGTGAAGGATATATTACCATAAGAGGAGGACATAGAGTAGGGATAACAGGAACAGTAGTTGTAGAAAATGGAGAAATTATCAATATGAAATATATAACCAGTTTAAATTTTAGAATTGCTAGAGAAGTTCTAAATTGTAGTAATCGAATTATTGGACAAGTTGTTGACATCAAAAATCAAACAATTTTTAATACATTAATTGTTTCGCCACCAGGAAAGGGAAAAACGACAATCTTAAGAGATTTAATTAGAAATTTAAGTAATGGAATTAGTGGGATAAATTTTAAGGGAAAAACTTGTGGAGTGGTAGATGAAAGAGGAGAAATTGCAGCTATGTATAGAGGTATTCCACAAAATGATGTTGGGATTCGAACAGATATTATTGATAATGTGTCAAAGGCAAAAGGAATCAAAATATTAATTAGGACAATGGCACCAGAAATTATTGCTTGTGATGAAATTGGAGGAAATGAGGATATACAAGCAATAGAAGAAGCTATGTTATCTGGTGTAAAGGGGGTATTTACTATGCATGGAAAAAGTATCGAAGATGTACATAGTAATCAATATATAAAAAAATTAATAGATAAAAAAATAATTGAGAAAATTATTTTTATATAGTTCTAAAAGAAAAAAAGGTGAATATACTATATAAAAATATTAAATAAAAGGACAAGGTGTATGATATGCAAGTGATTAAGTGTTTTATGCTATTATTAGTATTTATTGCATCCAGTTTTATTGGAAGATGTATAGCAAAAAAATATTCTTATCGATTAGAAGAATTAGAAGAAATGAAAAATATCTTAAATATTTTTAAATCAAAAATTAGATTTACATATGAACCCATTCCAGAAATATTTAAAGAAATTGCAAGTAATGCAAAAGAAAATATAGCACAAATTTTTGAAAAAGCTACAAGAAATATGCAAAATTTTAGTGCAGGAGAAGCTTGGGAAAATGCAGTACAAACAAGTGAAACAAATTTTACTAATGAAGATATACATGTATTATTGATGCTTTCTAAAATGTTAGGACAAACAGATGTTGAAGGACAAATTAGCCAGATAGAAATTACAGAAAATTTTTTAGAAAAACAAATCAAAGAAGCGCAACAAGAAAAAAATAAAAATGAAAAATTATATCGTAAGCTTGGAACAACGATAGGATTAGCAATTGTTATCATTTTAATTTAGAAAAAAAGGAGAAGAAGATAATGGATATCAATTTGTTATTTAGGATAGCAGCAATTGGTATATTAGTTGCTGTTTTACATCAAGTACTGGTAAGAGCGGGGAGAGAAGACCAAGCAATGATGACTACTTTAGCAGGATTAATTATTGTTCTAACCATGGTGATAAGAGAAATTAGTGATTTATTTGATACAGTAAGAACTATATTTGATTTGTAAATTTTGAGAATAAAAGGAATATGCTAATGGAGATTATTAGAATTATAGGAATTGGATTAATTGCATTGATTATTATCATATTATTAAAACAATATAAACCAGAATTTGCAATATATATTAGTTTATTAACAGGAGCACTTATATTACTTCTATTAACAGATCAATTATCAGGAATTGTAAATTTAATACAATCAATTGCAGGAAAAGCCAATATCAATAGTCAATTTTTATCTTTGCTAATTAAAATAACAGGAATTGCCTTTCTTTCAGAATTTGCGGTTAGTATATGTAGAGATTCAGGAGAAGGTGCCATTGCTAGTAAAATAGAGTTAGGAAGTAAAATCATCATCATTTCTATGTCTATTCCTATCATATCTAGTTTGTTAGAAATTATATTGCAAATTTTGCCTTAAATACTAAGGAAAAACAACAAAGTTTACAAAAGATAAGGAGGCAAAATGAAAAAAATTATATATATTTTAATAATTGTTATTTCCTTTTTATATTTTACAATGCCAACTGCAATTGCTGATGAAGAAGAAACATTAGAAGAACAACAAGAAGAATTTGGAATTAGTGAATTTATTGAACAAGCAGATGAATATTCAGGTGAATTTTTTGAAGACATAGATATGAATGAAATTCTTGAAAATGCAATAAAAGGAGAAGTGGATAATCAAACATTATTCAAAAAAGTACTTGATGTATTAGGGGGAGAACTGGTAGATGGTTTAACAGTATTAGGAAGTATATTAGCCATTGTGGTTATACACAGTATCTTAAAATCTGTCAGTGAAAGTTTAGAAAATGACACCATTTCGAAACTGATTTACTATGTTCAATACATATTAATTGTTACAATTGTTATGATGAACTTTTCTGATATTGTACAAGTTGTAAAAGATACCTGTAACAATTTAATTGGGTTTATGAATATATTAATTCCTTTACTCATTTCACTGATGATATATACAGGAAGTATTACAACAAGTGGTGTATTAGAACCTATTATATTATTCTTAATCAATTTTATAGGAAATATTATACAAACCCTTATTATTCCAATCGTATTAATTTTTACAAGCCTCATTGTGATATCTAAAATTTCAGATAATGTACAAATAGATAAATTATCGAAATTCTTAAAATCAGGGGTTGTGTGGTTTTTCGGAATTATTCTTACTATTTTTGTAGCAGTTATTTCGTTAGAAGGAACACTTTCCAGTAGTGTAGATGGAATTACTGCTAAAACAACAAAGGCAGTTGTTAGTTCAGCAATACCAGTAGTAGGAAAAATCCTAGGAGATGCAGTAGATACGGTCTTGGGTTGTGGCATTATTTTAAAAAACGCAGTAGGTGTTATTGGAATTATTATTGCAATAGGAATTTGCATCATACCAATCTTAAAATTAGGAATCTTTACAATAGCATATAAGTTCATGTCGGCAATCTGTCAACCAATAGCAGATAAAAATATAACCAGTTTATTAGACCAAATAGGAGATGTATATAAAATCTTTCTAGCAATTTTATGCTCTGTATCAGTTATGCTAATTGTTGGCACAGCTTTAGTGGTTAAGATATCCAATACAGGAATGATGTATAGATAGGGGAAGTTATGATAGAGTTTTTAAGTAGTTGGGCAAAAGGTTTGGGATTGGCCATTATTGTCATATCCATCTTGGAAATGTTATTACCTAATAATAAAACAAAAAAATATGTCAGAATGGTATTTGGTATATATATTATATTTAATATCTTGTCACCATTTATCAATAATAAAGATATATTAGATGTAAGTTCTTATGATTTAAATGAATATATTGGTGATTATACAACCAATCAAACAAATGAAGAACAAACTTCTGTAAATAGTCGAATAGAAGAAATCTATATAGAAGAATTAGAAAAAGATATTACTAAAAAAATAGAAGACTCAGGGTATCAAGTTACGACCTGTAATGTGTATGCAACATTATCTAGCCAAAATGAAGAAAATTATATAGAAGAAATTGTTTTAACAGTTGAAAAAAATGAACAGCAAGAAAATACAGAAGAAAATGAACAACAAGAAGAAACTATCGAAGATAAACTGGTCGAAGAAATACAAAAAATAAAACCAGTCAATACAACCGTTGGGAAAATAAATAAAATAGATAAGGAACAAGATGATAGTAAACAAAATATAAGTAATAGTGATATTCAAAAGATAAAAAAGTTCTTAAAAGAAGAATATGGAGTTGAGGAAACATGTTTAAAGATAAATTAAAAGGATTAATCAATCCAGAAGATGGGAATAAGAATAATAAAAAGAAAATAGAAAATTTGATATTTTTTGTTGTCATATTAATTGTTACAATTGTTATCATAAATATTATATGGAATGGAGATAAAGATAGTAGTAATGATAAGGGAGTGCAAAACGATACTTCAAAACAATTAGCCAATAGCAATACATCTTCATTAGAAGTATCAAGTAATAGCACTAATGAATTGGAAGTAAAATTAGAAGAAATCTTATCAAAGATTCAAGGAGTAGGAGAAGTAAAAGTATTTATCAATTATTCAGAATCTAGTGAAATTATTCCTATGTATAATGAAAGTACCCAAACCAGTAATACAGAAGAAACAGACACATCAGGAGGAACAAGAACAATAGAAGAAACAGATTCACAAAAAGAAATTATTTATGAAGAAAGTGATGAAGGGAAAACAGTCATCACACAAAAAGTAGTAGAACCACAAATACAAGGTGCTATTATTACAGCAAAAGGAGCTGAAAATGCAGAAGTAAAAACAAGTATTATACAAGCAGTAGAAGCAGTAACAGGTCTAGCAACACATAAAATACAAGTTTTTGAAATGAATTAATGTCCAAAAAGAAGCATCTCTAATTGGATATAGGAAAGGAAGTAAGTTTATGAAAATAATGAAGGGTTTATTGAAGAAAAATCAGGTAATTATTTATGTTATTGCTCTAATGCTAGTGACTGCTGGATATTTAAATTATACTACCAATACGGCAGAACAAGTATCAGCACAGACAGCCATGGAAATGGAGGCAAATGATGATATGCAAATTGCTGATATTGGAGATGCTACATTGGTAAGTAGCGAAGCAGTTAATAAAAATGAAGTAGAAGAAAATGCAATAGAAAATACAACAAATGCAACTGCAAATATGACACAAAATACCAATACAACGGAAAATAATACAGCAACACAAACAAGTGCAACAGTAACAACAGATGAATATTTTACAAAATCAAAATTAGAAAGAGATACCATGTATTCACAAATGATAGAAAGTTATGAAAATGTATTAAATAGTAGTAATAGCTTAGAGACGCAAAAACAAAGTGCAACAGAAGAAATTAAAAAAATTAATGATACAAAAAACAGTATTATGATATGTGAGAACTTAATAAGTACCAAGGGATTTAACAACAATATTATTTTTGTAAATGGAGATAGTATTAGTGTCATTATTGGAGTAGAACAGTTACAACAAGAAGAAGTGGCACAAATACAAAATATTATTTCTAGAGAATTAAATGCAGAAATTGAAAATATACATATATCAACAAAATAGGAAAATAGCTTAAGAATATTTTATTTATTGAATATTCTTAAGCTATTTTATTGGCCATTATTCTTATGTATTCGCCTAATTCTTCATCCGTTAATTCTAATTCTAAAATTAGGTTTTTCAGAACATCTCGTCTAGGTAAATCTTCTTCATTATCAATTCGTATATATTGTCTTAAGCTAATTCCTAGTATTTCAGACATTTTTTCTTGTGTATATTTTTTTGCCTTTCTTTTTTCTTTTATCATAACATCACCCTAAACTAATGTTTAAAGTAATTATTACACAAAAGAAGTAATTGTTGTATTGACATTTAATGTCAGCATAAAAATATATAAAATATTTTTTAATCATTTAAAGATAAAAAAGCCTTAGAGTTTTTTACTCTAAGAAAGATTAATATAAGTTAATCATAACAATAAAATAGTGAAATGTCAATAAAATTTAATTGAATAAAATAGTGAATGTTTTAAGGAGAAATAATAAAAATTCAAAAAATGAAATAGAAGAAAATAAAGTAATATTAATACTTATGGAATTTTCATAATTTCTTAGAGTAAAAAAATAATGGAAACCAAAGGAGAGAAATTATGAAAACTAAAGAAAATAGAAAAAATAGGGGAATTACTTTAATTGCCCTAGTTATCACCATTATAGTGTTACTAATTTTAGCAGGAATCACAATAGGAGCGATAACAGGAGATAATGGTATTATACAAAATGCATTAAGTGCAAAAGAACAAACAGAAATTGCAAATGAAAGAGAAATTGTAGAAGAAGCAACTGTTCAAGCCATGGGAAAGAATAAAAGAGGAAACATTGTAAAAGATGAATTGCAAGAAGAATTAGATAAAATAACAGGAGAAGGAAAAACCATTGTAACAGAAGATAAAGAAGAACTAGGATATTTTGTAAAGTTTGTAGACAGTGGAAGAATCTATAAAGTTAGTATAGATGGAGATGTACAATATTTAGGAAAAGAAAATGAATTAATCACACAAGCAGATATTATAGCAAATCCAGAAAGTAATACAACAGCAGAGCTAATACAACAAGTAGATTTAACAGTAAAAACACCAATTGAAATAGAAGGAGCAGAGTATTCATTAGTATATGCATGGAACCAAGATAAAGAAAATGCACCAGAAGATACAAAATTCTTAGAAACAAACTTAATAGGAGAAGGAAGAATCAGAACGACAACGGTATATAGTAGTGATACAGTAGGAGGAGACTATTACTTGTGGGTAAGAATTGTGGTAGGAGATATAGAAAGAGAAGCATGTTTTGGACCATATGCAATAAAAGATTATACAACTTTAGTATCTGTTGATTGGAATGGTGGTTTAGCAGAAGGAGGATTTTTAGGAAATAGTGAAGTACCAAGAGGAAAAATACAAAATATTGATATAATTACATCATTAGAGGGACATAGTGTAGATGATGAAAAAACCTGGGATGTATCAGATGGAAATAAAGGAATGTATTTAGCATGGTATGAAGTAAATGAGAATGGATATTATGATGTAACGATTGCAGGAAATGGAGGAATTGTTGCAAATAGTTATTCAACATATTTATTTAAAAATATAGGTTCTGGTGTGGAAAATCAAGAAGTAACAATAACAGGGTTAGAATATTTAGACACAGGGTTAGTAACGAATATGTATTCAATGTTTGAAAATTGTAAAGCAGAAGAAATAGATGTGAGCCAATTTAATACAGAAAAAGTTACATCCATGTCATCAATGTTTTCAAGTTGTAGTAATATAGAAAGTTTGAATGTAAGTAATTTTAAAACAGAGAATGTAACAAGTATGTATCAGATGTTTGATGGATGTAGTAGTTTAACAGAATTAGATTTAACGAATTTTAATACAAGTAATGTAACGAATATGGAAGGTATGTTTTTGAACTGTAAAGCAACAAGTATATACTTAAGTGGTTTTGATACAAAAAATGTAGCAAATATGCTAAATATGTTTAATGGTTGTTCTGTAACAAGCCTGGATGTAAGCCATTTTAACACAAGTAATGTAACAAATATGCAGGGAATGTTTGCTAATTGTAAAGTACAGAGTTTAGATTTAACGAGTTTTAATACAAGTAAAGTAACAACTATGTGGACTATGTTTCAAGGGTGTCAAGCAACTAATATTGATGTGAGTAGTTTTGACACGAGTAGTGTATTATATATGAGAGAAATGTTTGCATCGTGTAGAGCAACAGATTTAGATTTATCTAATTTTGATACAAGCAATGTAACAAATATGTATAGAATGTTTATGAGTTGTAGAGCAACAAATATAGATGTAAGCAATTTTGACATAAGTAACGTAACATATACTATGGATGGAATGTTCCGAGATTGTTCAAATTTAGTAAAATTAGATGCAAGTAGTTTTACAATGCCCAAAACAACATCTGTAGAGTGGATGTTTGGAGGTTGTCAAAAAATAGAACAAATAGACCTTAAAAATTTTGAGGTAAAGGAAGGAACCAATATTAATCAGATGTTTTACAACTGCCGAAGTTTAGAAAAATTAGATATTAGAAAATTTGATATAACAAAGACAACTGGATATAGTAATTACTGGATATATCCTGTACCAACAACATGTAGTATTATTGTAAATCAAAGCATGAAAGATTGGTTTACAGAAAACCTTCCAAATTATACAAATGTAACAATAGGAAATTAGAAAAGTTCCATAAATTTAAGATTAGCATAGGAGGAGAAATATGCCAGAAAAAAAGAAAAAAATAATCATAGGAGCAAGCATAGCAGGAATTGTGCTATTGCTTGTCATACTAATCGTTGTAATATCAAATAATAAAAAAGTAGAAGAAAATACAGAAATATTAGAAAATGCAGATTTATCAGAACTAATAAATGTGGAAAATATAGAAAGTTTACCATATGAAACTGAAGAAACAAAAGAAGAAATATCATCAAAATATATAACAGGAAGAAATAAATATGAGATAAAAGCAAATGTACAAGCAGGAGAAACAGAAGGAAAGTTAATTTATGCAAGTGGTACACAAAATCTAAACATATATAAAACAGAATATACATTAAACAAATATGAAGATAAAACAACAAAAGTAAGGAATATTATGCAAGAATTTGAAATGTTGTGTGAAGGATATATGGAAATAACAGAAGATGCATATAAAGAAACAGAGCAGTTATATGGAGAAAGTAGTGCAGACTTTGAACTACCAGTAGAAGAAAGTATATATACTGAAGGAAGGTTATACAGTAAAACATATAAGAGTGAAGAAAATGAATATGACATAAATTTTTATAGACAAGACAACAAGATTATATGTGAGTTTGTAAGAGTATATAGATAATTACTGACCACCTATCCTAGCTTGAAAAAAATAAAAAATAAATATATAATATATAAGGTATAAAAGACAGTATATAAGCTGTCTTTTTTTAAGAGAATATAGAAAAATATAAAAATAAAGTATCTTTCGTAGGAGGAATTTTCATGTTAAAAAAAGTATTAATTGCCAATAGAGGAGAAATTGCAGTTAGAATTATCAGAGCTTGTAGAGAAATGGGAATTAGAACCGTTGCAATTTATTCAGAAGCAGATAAAAATGCCTTACATGTACAATTAGCAGATGAAGCCATTTGTGTAGGTCCAGCACCATCTAATAAAAGTTATTTAAATGTAAAAGCCATATTAGAAGCAGCATGCTTAACAGGTGCAGATAGTATTCACCCAGGATTTGGATTCTTATCAGAAAATCCAAATTTTGCAAAAATTTGTCAAGAAACAGGAATCAAATTTATTGGACCTGACTATAAACTAATCGAATTGTTGGGAAATAAATCAAGAGCAAAAGAAACGATGAAAAGAGCAGGAGTTCCAGTTGTACCTGGTTCAGATGGATTAATTTATTCAAAAGAACAAGCAGTCAACTTAGCAGAACAAATTAAATATCCTGTTATGTTAAAAGCATCAGCAGGTGGTGGAGGAAGGGGTATTAGAGTTGCCTATTCTAAAGAAGAACTAGAAAAAGAATATGATATTGTGAAACAAGAAGCTAAAGTATCTTTTAATGATGATAGTTTATACTTAGAAAAATTTGTAGAAAATCCAAGACATGTGGAAATTCAAATATTAGCAGATGAGCATGGAAACTGTATCCATTTAGGAGAAAGAGATTGCTCAGTACAAAGAAGAAATCAAAAAGTATTAGAAGAAACACCAAGTGGTATATTAGATGAAGAAACTAGAAAGAAAATGGGAGAAGTAGCAGTAAAGGCAGTAAAAGAAATTGGTTATTCTAATGCAGGAACAATTGAATTTTTAGTTGACAAAAATAAAGATTTCTATTTCATGGAAATGAATACAAGAATACAAGTAGAACATCCTGTAACAGAAATGGTAACGGGTGTAGATATCATAAAAGAACAAATAAAAATTGCAAGTGGGGAAGAATTAACATATAAACAAGAAGATATTAAATTTGATGGACATTCTATGGAAGTAAGAATTAATGCAGAAAATCCAGATAAAAACTTTATGCCATGTCCAGGAACAATAACAGGGTTACATCTTCCAGGAGGAAATGGTATAAGAGTAGATACTGCTATATATAGTGGATATACAGTTCCACCTACATATGATTCTATGCTTGCAAAATTAATTGTTCATGGAAAAAATAGAGAAGAATCTATTGCAAAAATGAAAAGTGCTGTGGCAGAATTTGTTGTAGAAGGAATCACAACCAATATAGACTTTTTACTAAAAATATTAGAAAATGAAAACTTCAAAACAAACAATTATGATACATCTTTTATCAAAAAAGAACTTAATATGTAACAGAAAAAGAAATTAGCAATAATAATGCTAATTTCTTTTTCTGTCTATTGATTTTATCAGCTTTTAACAAAAAATTGACTACTTATCCTAGTTGAAATAAATTGAAAATACATATATAATAACAAAGATATAAAAGGAGGGAAATACCTTGGTAATAGACAAAGTAAAAAAGGTAAACGAAAAGGAAGAAAAGAGAGTCAAGAATGAAAAAGCTTCAGATATGATGATTGGAAAATGGGTAAAATGTGATAAATGTAAAGAAATCATCTATAAAGATGATTTACACCAAAATTTGAGTGTATGTCCGAACTGTGGAAAACATTTTAGATTATCATCAAGAAGAAGAATTAAACAAATTGCAGATGAAGGAACGTTTAAAGAAATTGGTGGAGATATTCACACAAAAGATCCATTAAATTTTAAAGGATATATGAAAAAAGTAGAAATGTTAAAAGAAAAAACAAAAATAGAGGAAGCTGTAAAATGTGGTACATGTGAAATAGAAGGAGAAAAAGCAGTTTTGGCTGTTATGGATGGAAACTTTTTAATGGGAAGTATGGGATCAGCAGTAGGAGAAAGAATTACACTCGCAATTGAAACAGCAGCTAAAAAGAAATTGCCATTAATTATATTCTGTGTATCAGGTGGTGCTAGAATGCAAGAAGGTATGATATCTCTAATGCAAATGGCGAAAACATCAAGTGCACTTACCAAATTAGATAAAGCAGGACAATTATATATATCTGTCTTAACAGACCCAACAACAGGTGGTGTAACAGCAAGTTTTGCAAGCTTAGGAGATATCATTTTGGCAGAACCACATGCATTAATTGGATTTGCAGGACCAAGGGTTATAGAACAAACGATTAATCAAAAATTACCAGAAGGATTCCAAAGTTCAGAATTTTTGTTAGAACATGGATTTATTGATAAAATAGTAGAAAGAAAAGATATGAAATCAACAATTGCAAAATTAATCAGACTACACAAATAAAAAAGGAGGAAGAAATATGGCGAAAATAACAGCATGGGATAGAGTGATGTTAGCAAGAAAAATGAATAGACCAAAAGCATTAGACTATATCAATGGACTATTTGATGATTTTATGGAATTACATGGTGACAGAAATTTCGGAGATGATAAAGCAATTGTTGGGGGAATTGCAACATTTGATGGTATGCCAGTCACTGTAATAGGAGAACAAAAAGGAAAAAAAGCAAAAGAAAATATGGAAAGAAATTTTGGAATGCCAAATCCAGAAGGATATAGAAAAGCATTACGATTAATGAAACAAGCAGAGAAATTCAATAGACCAATTATCACCTTTATTGATACACCTGGTGCATATCCTGGAATGGGAGCAGAAGAAAGAGGTCAAGGTGAAGCAATTGCTAGAAATCTATTTGAGATGTCAAAACTAGAAGTACCAATCATTTGTATTGTTATTGGAGAAGGTTCTAGTGGTGGTGCATTGGCAATCGCTGTGGGAGATAGAATTGCTATGTTAGAAAATGCAGTATATTCCATCTTATCACCAGAAGGATTTGCTAGTATCTTATATAAAGATTCAAGTAAAGCAAAAGAAGCAGCAGAAGATATGAAGTCTACTGCTAAAGATTTAAAAGATTTTGGAATCATTGACAAAATTATAAAAGAACCAGAAGGTGGTGCACAAGAAGATATGGAAATGGTTCTAAAAGAATTAAAATCATACATTAAAAAAAGTTTAAAGGAATTAAACACATTATCTAAAAAAGAATTAGTAGAAAACAGATATGAAAAATTTAGAACAATGTGTTAAGATGGGCACATAATGTAATAAAATTATAGAAAATAATTAATAAAATAAATACAAGTAACATAAATATTAGAAAAGGACATATACAATAAAAAATCAATGTATATTTTATACAAGGTGTTTTAAATACAAATATAAAAAGTAAATAAGGGAGGAATTTAAAATGTTATTAGAAGGTAAAAAAGTAGTAATTATGGGAGTAAGAAACAAATGGAGTATTGCATGGGGAGCAACACAATCAGCTTATGAACAAGGAGCAGAAGTTATTTGTACTTGTTCAGCAGATAGTGTAGATAAAGTAAAAGATTTAGTAAAAGATATGCCAAGAGCAAGTGTTTATGTATGTAATGATGTAAGTAAAGATGAAGATATAGATAAATGCTTAGAAGAAATAAAAAATGATCATGGAAAAATCGATGGATTATTACATGCCATTGCACATGCTAACACAGAAGATTTAAGAAATGATTTCATTTTAACATCAAGAGATGGTTATGCACATGCACAAGATGTAAGTGCTTATTCATTAGTTGCTATTGTTAGAATGGCAAGAGAAAAAGAAATGTTAAATGAAGGAGCAAGCATTGTTGCATATACATATTATGGATCAGAAAAAGCAATTGAAGGATACAATGTTATGGGAGTTGCTAAAGCAGCATTAGAAGCAAGCATTAGATATTTGGCAAGAGATTTAGGAAAAGATGGATATAGAATTAATGGAATTTCAGCAGGACCAATCAAAACATTATCAGCTAAAGGAATTAAAGACTTTGGTTCAATATTAGATATTGTTGA
Source organism: uncultured Clostridia bacterium (assembly GCA_944393375.1). Classification (GTDB taxonomy): domain Bacteria; phylum Bacillota; class Clostridia; order TANB77; family CAG-508; genus CAG-269. Next base: position 70,236 of record CALXZX010000002.1, read on the forward strand.
AGAAAGAGCACCATTACATAAAAATGTTACTATCAATCAAGTTGGAAATGCTACTGCATTTTTATTTAGTGATATGTCAAGTGCCATTACTGGAGAAATTATTCATGTAGATAATGGTTTCTCAACTGTTGGTGTATAATCTATATATGAATGCTATTTGAGAATTTAATAATTTTGATGATTCTAATAGAAAAATTACTTTATATCGAAAAGGTATAGAGTAATTTTTGCTTTTATGATAAAATAAGAAAAAACTTAGGAGAAAAAGAAATGGTATTATTAAAAATATTAGCAGGATTAATTATTTATATATTGATTTGTGTAATAATTGGATTGATCAAATTTAAAGAAAAGCCAAAAAAATATATCATGTCAACATTGTCTATGATATTTAATGGCTTTATGGGATTTATGGATACCATATTTTTTATATTATTTTATATGTTTTTTTCAAATCAACCTAAAGGAAGTGCATATTATGTACCAGAAAGTGAAGAAAGTTTAAATGCAATGATAGGAATGTTTCTTTTAATTGTATATTTGTTAATATTACTACCGATTAATATATATATGAAACGAAAAGGAAAAATTAGCACAAAAGTATATATAATAATGAGTGTATTGGCAACATTAGTGGGATTAGGAATTTATTGGATTTGGATAGGAACACAATTTACCAAAATATTTTAATAAAAAACAACTAAAAAAAGTCCTAGAGTTAAGTACTCTAGAACTTTTTTAATACCTTGATTATACCAATAAATATAATAGATATCAACAAAAAATAGAAAATAAAATGACAAAATTTATTAATTGGAAAATAGAAAATAAAAAAGAACAAAGACAGTAAAAAGGCTAAATAATGCATAAAATCCAACTTTCTATATTTCTTAGAGTACTTAACTAAAAGAAAGTATAGAAGGGAGAAGATAAAATGCAAAAGATAAGGAAAGAACAGGGAATTACATTATTAGCATTAGTAATTACTATTATTATATTATTAATCTTAGCAGGAATCACAATAAGTGCTATTACAGGGGACAATGGAATCATAGGAAATGCAGGACAAGCAAAAGAGGAAACAGAGATTGCCAATGAAAAAGAAATTATAGAAAAAGCGACTGTACAAGCAATGGGAAATAATAAATATGGGAACATAGAAGAAAGTGAATTACAAGAACAATTAGATAAAGAAACAGGAGAAGAAAAAACAGAAGTATTAAATGTCGAAGATGAATTTGAAGTTGTATTTCATGAAAGTAACAGATATTATACAGTAGATAAAGATGGAAATGTACAAGGTGCCTATGAAATCATAGAAGATAAATATCCGGGAGATATTACTGTTGGAAAAGATGGAGAAACATTATATGGAAGTGAAGAAAAACCATATGAAATCTGGTGTATAGAAGATTTAATGGAATGGTCTAAAAACTATAGTCAATATATGAACGCATATATAAAGTTATGTACTAATTTAAACTTTAAATCAGAATTATCATATGCAAATAGTGAAACAAAAGACTATGGAGATGTGAATCAAGATGGAAATACAGATAGTTTAATAAAAGAATTACAAAGTAGAGAAGGATTTAAAGCAATACAACAATTTTCAGGTAATTTTGATGGTGATGAAAATATAATCAGTAATTTATATATTTCTAAACAGGACAATGCAGGTCTCATCTTATCTTTAAATAATGCTAATTTCAAGAATATTACAATAAAAGGAGAAATATATAGCCAAAGTAATAATGCCGGAATTATTTCTCAAGGAGGAAATAGTCAAATTGAAAATATTATAAGTGATGTTAAGATATATGGTGGCGTAGCAGCAGGAATAATAGGAAGATGTACAGCTCAATTAAACATAAAGGATTGCGTGAACTTGGGAAATATAGAATCAACGTCAGCAGTAGGTGGAGTTTGTGGAGACCAGTTTACAGGAGAAATGTTAAATTGTATAAATGAAGGAACAATAAAATCTAGCGCAAGTGGAAATTATGGTGTAGGAGGATTATGTGGAAATACTGGCAGTAATAATACAGAAAGTACACAAATAAAAAATTGTATAAATAGTGGAACAATTATATATGATGGAAATAAAAGTGTATGGTATTTTGGTGGAGCAGGTGGAATAACAGGATTAAATCGACAAACATTGATTATACAAAACTGTGTGAATACAGGAAAAATACAATCTACCTCTTATGTAGGTGCTATATGTGGAATGGATCTTATATATTGGCAAAGCCAAGAAACATATGAATTAACCAATTCATTCATGTTAGATAATGTGGAGAGAGTAACAGGAAGTAATAATGCAGAAACAGAAATTACAGTATTTAAAATCGAAGATGTTCTAGATGTAGCTACAAGTTTAAATCAATATATAAATAATAATAAATTAACAGAACAAGGTTGGAAATTATGGAAAATAGAAAATGATAATAAATTAACATTAGAATAAAATATATAAAAAATAAAAATAAATTCATTGAGTTAGATACTCAATGAATTTTTTACTAAAAAGATTATACCATAATTGTAAAGAAAATCAAGCATTTAAAAAGATATTTAATATAATAATTAGTAATTAAAAAAGTAATAAAATAAAATGAAAAGGTAGTTAAAAATGCACATATTTTCATAAAAAAAGTCCTTTTTAATTTTCATTAAGTATCTAACTTAATGAAAAAGAAAGGGGCAAGAAAAATGCAAAAGATAAGGAAAGAACAGGGAATTACACTATTAGCATTAGTTATAACCATCATTGTGTTATTAATCTTAGCAGGAATCACAATAAGTGCGATAACAGGAGATAATGGAATCATAGGAAATGCAGGTCAAGCAAAAGAAGAAACAGAGATTGCCAATGAAAAAGAAATTGTAGAGAAAGCAACTGTACAAGCAATGGGAAATAATAAATATGGGAACATAGAAGAAAGTGAATTACAAGAACAGCTAAATAAGGAAACAGAGGAAGGAAAAACAGAAGTATCAGATGTCGAAGATGAATTTGAAGTTGTATTTCATGAAAGTAATAGATATTATACAGTAGATAAAGATGGAAATGTACAAGGTGCCTATGAAATCATAGAAGACAAATATCCAGGAGATATCACAGTTGGAAAAGATGGAAATACATTAGATGGAAGTGAAGAAAAACCGTATGAGATTTGGTGTATAGAAGATTTATGTGCATTTTCAAACGAAGTAAATAAAGGAACAACATTTTGGAGCAAATATGTAAAATTAATGAGAAATTTAAATTTTAATTCAAATCTTTCTTATGTAAACGGAAACATATCTGTAGATGGGAATATTCAAAGTTGTCAATCAATCGAGGAATTAAAGAAGTTATTAACAGAAAATGAAGGATTTTATCCTATTGGAAATTCATATTCATCAACAGCTGCAATTTTTAGGGGAATTTTTGATGGAAATAATAAGACTATAAAAAAAATATATATTAATAGACCCAATAATGTGGTAGGATTATTCGGAACAACATCCAATGATACCGATAATAATATTATTATTAAAAATTTATCTATTTCTGGAAATATGACCGGAAGTACTGTTGGTAGTATATTTGCTGATGTTAGAACTTATGATAGGGATAATAAAGATTCTTTTATAAAAATTGAAAATTGCACAAGTGACATAAATATAGAAGGAGATGTGACAGGGGGATTTATTGGAATTAATAATGCTTCTTCTACAGGAAAATTGATTATTGCCAATTGTATAAATAATGGAACAATAAATGGCAAAAGTTATGTTGGTGGCATTTTAGGATATAATTATAATAATACTAAAATAATTAACTGTTATAATTCAGGAAACATAGAAGGAGAGTCGGATGTAGGAGGAATTGTTGGACATGATGAAAGGCAATCTAATATAATAAATACATATAATTTAGGAAATGTGACATCTAATTCGAATGCTGGAGGAATAATAGGCTGGTCAGGATGGGCAGAAAAAAGTATAGAAAATTGTTATAATATGGGAAGAATATCAGGAAGTACTGTAGGTGGAATTATTGGAGGATTAAATATAAGTAATGAATTGCTAACTACTCAAAATTGTTATTATTTAAATAAAAATATTTCAAAAGGAACTGGAAGTTGGAATGGTGGAGGAGAATCTCAAGAAGATATTAATGGTATTTCTGATACTGAAATGAAATCAACTGAAATATTAGAAAAACTCAATAATTATGTAACAGAAAATATAACAATAGAAGGTGTTGTGTTGAAAAAATGGATAGTAGGAGAGGATGGATATCCAATTTTTGAAAAAAATATATAAAAAAATATCGTTAAGTTAATTACTTAACGATTGAAAACTAAATATATAATACCAATAAAAAATAGTAAAGTCAATAGATAAGGAGAGATATACAAGAAAAGAAAAATAGAATAGAAAACAACAAAAAATGAAAAGCAGAAATGATTTGTTTTATAGTAAAATCAAATCATTCCTGCTTTTTTATATATACCTTAAGTAATTAACTAAAAGAAAATGAAAAAATGATGAAATACATGAGAAAATAAAAAGAAAAGAGGTATAACGTATGAGATTCAAAAGAGAAAACAAACGAGAAGCAGGAATTACATTATTAGCATTAGTTATAACCATCATTGTATTATTAATATTAGCAGGAATTATAATAAGTGCTATTACAGGGGACAATGGAATCATAGGAAATGCAGGTCAAGCAAAAGAAGAAACAGAGATTGCAAATGAAAAAGAAATTGTAGAGAAAGCAACTGTACAAGCAATGGGAAATAATAAATATGGGAACATAGAAGAAAGTGAATTACAAGAACAATTAGATAAAGAAACGGATACTGGAAAAACAGAAGTATCAGATGTGGAAGATGAATTTGAAGTTGTATTTCATGAAAGTAACAGATATTACACAGTAGATAAAGATGGAAATGTAGATGGTGCCTATGAAATTATAGAAGATAAACATCCAGGAGATATTACGCTTGGAAAAGATGGAGAAACATTAGATGGAAGTGAAGAAAAACCATATGAGATTTGGTGTATAGAAGACTTAGTAGCTTTTTCGAATATGGTAAATGGAGAAGGGATTAGGTTAGAAAATGGCGAGCCCAAACAAATAAGAAGTACAAATAGTTTTTCTTTAAAATATGTTGTTTTAAAAACAAATCTTAATTTTAAATCAAAATTATCATATCAAAATAGTGAAAGAACGGACTTTGGAGATATTAATGGAAATGAAAATGATGGAAATACATTGATGAATGAAATGACAACAGAAAATGGATTTAAACCAATAGGAATGGTTGAAAATACAGGCTTCGGTGGTGTTTTTGATGGTCAAAATTATTGGATAAAAGAAATGTATATCCATAGAGAAGATAGAGGAGTAGGTCTATTTACTAAAATAGACAATGTAAATAGTGTAGTTATAAAAAATTTGAGAATATCAGGAGAAATGGCAGGAAACTCTGGCGGAGGTGTAGTAGGGACGGTATCTTTGGTTTTTAGAGGGAACAATATAATGATACAAAATTGTATAAATTATGTAAATATTAAAACTACGGTTTCGGCAGGAGGAATTGTTGGCAGTCGTGGATCTGGTGGATCAGATAAGACTTTAATGATTGCTGATTGTATAAACTATGGAGAAATTGAAGGACAAAATTTCTCGGGTGGAATTATTGGACTAGCATATGAAACTACAAAAATTATTAATTGCTGTAATATAGGAAAAATAGTAAGTAAAGATAAAAATGAAGCATATGGAGGAGCGGGTGGAATTATTGGAACTAGTATGTTTAAAGTTAATATTATTAATGCATATAATTTTGGAAATGTAGAAGCTGAAAAAAATGCAGGAGGTATTTTAGGATATTCTTATTGGGCAGAAAAGAGTATAGAAAATTGTTATAATATAGGGAAAATATCAGGAGATACTGTAGGTGGAATTATAGGAACATTGACACTAAGTAATGAATTGTTAGCAACACAAAACTGTTACTATTTAAACACAAATATTTCAAAAGGATTTGGTAGTTGGAATTCTAGTGCAGAAGCATTAGAAGATGTACAAGGTCTTACAGATACAGAAATGAAATCAACGGAAGTATTAGAGAAACTCAATAATTATGTAACAGAGAATATAACAATGGAAGGTATTGTATTGAAAAAATGGATAGTAGGAGAGGATGGATATCCTGGATTTGATAATAACTAATCATAAAGTTAAAATTTAAATTACTCAATAGAAAATATATTTGTTAAATTAATGAATTAAATATTGCAAAATCTCTAATTGTGTTGTAAAATAATGGAAATGCAATTAGAGATTTTTTTGTTTTATTCATAAAGTTTTATTGTTAATTAAAAAAGAGTTTTGTTTAATGAGATTTATATCAAAAAATTAAAAAAATAAATAATCTAACGATTCAAGTATTTTTAAAATGTTAAAAAGTATTAATAAAATTATTTTTCAAAAATTATTTTGTGATTTAAATAGAGTTTAATTCTGAAGTTTTAAATTTGTATTTGTTGATTTTTTATATCTGAATTTATATCTGAAACATTCCAGTTTTTATATATTTATTTTTCATGTAAAAAATAAATGGTAATTGTTGTGAGTACAAAATATCTCTAATGTATTTATAGATAAAGAAAAGTCAACTTTTTGTTGAATATGCAATAAAAATTTGATAGAATGAAAGGAGAAGATAAATGAGTAATTTAAACAAATTAAAAGAAGTAGATATGCTACCATTATCAAATGATTATGTATTCAAAAGAATATTTGGAAAAGGTGGAAATGAAAGAATATTAAAAAGCTTACTAGAAGCAATTTTAAAAATTAGTATACAAAAAATAGAAGTAAAAAATCCGGAAATACCAAAAGAAGCAATTGATGAAAAATTAAGCATCTTAGATATCAAAGCAGAAATAAATGAAAATACCATTATAGATGTTGAATTACAAGTAGGAAATACAACGGCCTTAGAAAGAAGATTAGTAGTATATAATGCAAAACTAATAGCAGGAGAAATAAAAGTATCAGAAAAATATCAAAAGGCAAAAGATACAATTGTGATATGTATTATAAATGATAATGTTGTAAGACGAAATGCATATTTAAGTTTAGCCATGTTAAAATATGAAAAAACAGAAGAAATCAGATATGTCAATATGGGATATGGAAAAGAAGAAGAATATTTAACAGACATGGTAAAATACTATATCATAGAATTACCAAAGTTTAAGAAAAAGAAACCAAAGGTAGCAGATTTACTAGAAAAATGGTTATATGTGATTGGGGGAGATAGAAAAATGATGGAAGAATGCAAAAAAGAAAATGAAGAAATCAAAGAAGCAGTAGAACAATTAACACAAATGAGTGCAGATGAATACGAAAGAGAACTATATGAAATTAGGGAAAGAAGTAGATTAACTTATAACACAGAAATGTATGAAGCAAGAAGGAAAGGATTAGAAGAAGGGAAGACTGAAGAAAGAAAAGAAATTGCTAAGAAAATGAAAGAAAAAGGTACAGATATTACATATATAATCGAGATAACAGGTTTAACTGAAGAAGAAATTAAAGCATTGTAATTTATTTATAAGTATCATTAAAGAAATAATTTTTCAGAACATAAAAAATCGTTAAGTCAGATACTTAACGATATAAAACTAAAAATATAATATCAATAAAAAATAGTAAAGTCAATAGATAGAAAGAATGAAAATAAAGAATTAAAATTCATAAAGAAAATAAAAAACAAAAAGTAGAAAAAACTTGTAATAGTGTTACAATAAGTAATTTCTGCTTTTTTCTTTTTACCTTAAGTATCTGACTTAATGAAAAAGGAAAGGAGTAGGAAAAATGCAAAAGATAAGGAAAGAACAAGGAATTACACTATTAGCATTAGTTATAACCATCATTGTATTATTAATATTAGCAGGAATTACAATAAGTGCGATAACAGGAGATAATGGAATCATAGGAAATGCAGGTAAAGCAAAAGAAGAAACAGAGATTGCAAATGAAAAAGAAATTGTAGAGAAAGCAACTGTACAAGTAATGGGAAATAATAAATATGGGAACATAGAAGAAAGTGAATTACAAGAACAATTAGATAAAGAAACGGATACTGGAAAAACAGAAGTATCAGATGTCGGAGATGAATTTGAAGTTGTATTTCATGAAAGTAATCGATACTATACAGTAGATAAAGATGGAAATGTAGAAGGTGCTTATGAAATTGTAGAAGATGAATATCCAGGAGATATTACAGTTGGAAAAGATGGAGAGACATTAGATGGAAGCGAAGGAAAACCATATGAGATTTGGTGTATAGAAGATTTAGTAGAATGGTCACAAAATTATAGAAACTATCAAAATTCTTATATAGAATTGAAAAGAACATTAAATTTTAAATCAAGATTGTCTTATATAAACGGAAAAATGTTAAATTGCAATTCAATAGAAGAATTAAGAAATTTATTAACAAATACTTCTGGAAGTGGATTTACACCAATTACTAATTTTTATGGTACTTTTGATGGGAAGAACTTTGAAATACAAAATATTTATGAAAATGTATCAGGAAAAGCAGGTTTTTTTGCAGATGCTGCTGGGACAATAAAAAATTTAAAAATATCGGGAAATATTATTTCAAATGATGGATATGCGGGTGGAATTGTAAGTAATTTAGGAGAAACATTAAACATTAGTAACTGCATTAATTACTGTAACGTTACTGCAAATGCAGAAATACATACCAATCCTGGTAATGTTGATGTTCGTGGAACTGCAGGAGGAATTGTAGGAAAATGTGTAGGAAATGTTATCATTAAGGATTGTGCAAATGAAGGAAATATATATGGAACAAATGAAACGGGAGGAATAGTAGGATTTCAATATGTTTCTAATATCACAATTTTAAATTGTTATAATGATGGAATGATAAATGGGGAAAGTGATACAGGAGGAATCATTGGTAGAACATTGGCATCAACTGTGCAAATATATAATTGTTATAACATAGGAAATATTTCTGGAAGTGTTACTGGAGGATTAATGGGAAATAGAGGTTCTAATGATAAAATAGAGATAAAAAATTGTTATAATTATTCAGAAATTAAAGGAAGTAAATATCAAGGAGAAATTATTGGATTTAATTGGGCATATGATACAGAAACATCTCCTACAATAGAAAATGTATTTTATACAAATCAAACAATAGGAGCATTTGGTGGATTTGCAAATGCTATAGGGACACCAGTATATTGTGAAGATATCTCTGATAATAACTTTGTAACTCAATTAAATGATTATGTTTCATCTGTTACTGAACAAGATATCTTATGGAAGTCTTGGATTTTAGGAAAAGAAGGTTATCCTATATTTGAGTAAAAAATATAGGAAAGTTTTTAAAGAACAAAATAAGATAAAAATAAGGATTTGAATAAAAATATCAAAAATCACTTGAAAAATATAAAAAACATGATATAATAAGGAACATAATATAGGAAAAACAATAGTCAGGACACGATAAATGGCATAATATCTTAAAGAGAGCCAAAGGTAGCTGTGAATTTGGTAAGTAAACTCTATTTATTATCCCCTAACTGTTACTAAACTGAAATCAAAGTAAGTATAGTCGTAAATCTGCGTTAAAGATAAATGAGAGAACTAATTAAAAGAGAATTGATTAGTTAAAATAGGTGGTACCGCGGAAAGTAAAGCTATTTCGTCCTAAGTTAGGATGTAAATAGCTTTTTTTGATTAAAACAAATGAAAATTAGCATTTTGCACATTTGTTTTAAAGAATAAGGGAATCGGCATCCTATACATGAAAGTTTATAATTTTAAAAACATAAAAAATAAAAAAGGAGGAATTTGTATGTACAAAAAAGTAGAATTGCAAAATGGTTTTGTCGGAATGGAAAATGATGTTGCCAAAATGTGGAAGGACAAAGACATCATAAAGAAAAGCCTTAACGGAAATCAAGGAAAAAGATATTTTACCTTTTATGATGGACCTCCAACAGCAAATGGAAAGCCACATGTAGGACATATTGAAACAAGAGTTATGAAAGACTTAATTCCAAGATATAAAGTTATGAAAGGATACAGAGTTATCAGAAAAGCTGGATGGGATACACATGGATTACCAGTAGAACTAGAAATAGAGAAAAAACTAGGTATTTCAGGAAAACAACAAATCGAAGAATATGGTGTAGAAAAATTCGTAAAACAATGTAAAGAAAGCGTTTTTGAATATGTTCATTTATGGGAAGAAATGACAAATAAAGTTGGATTCTGGGTAGATATGGATGATCCATATGTTACTTATCATAATGAATATATCGAATCTGTATGGTGGGCTTTAAAACAAATGTGGGAAAAAGGATTACTTTATGAAGGACATAAAGTTATGCCATATTGCCCAAGATGTGGAACAGCTTTATCATCACACGAAGTAGCACAAGGATACAAAGACGTAAAAGACTTAACATGTATTGCCAAATTCAAAGTAGTTGGAAAAGATAACACATACATCTTAGCATGGACAACAACACCATGGACATTACCATCAAACTTAGCATTATGTGTTAATAAATCATATGAATATGCTGAAGTAAAAGCAAATATTGGAACAGATGATGAACCAGTATATGAAAACTATATTTTAGCAAAAGATTTATTAGAAACTGTATTAAAAGAAACACCATATGATGTTGTAAAAACATTTAAAGGTGAAGAATTATTAGGTACAAAATATGAAAGATTAATGCCATTTGGAGAAGTAGAAGGAAAAGCTTTTGAAGTCATTCATGGAGATTATGTAACATTAACAGATGGTACAGGTATTGTTCATATTGCACCTGCTTATGGTGAAGATGATAGCTATGTTGCAAAACAAAATGGTATCACATTTATCAACCTAGTAGACAAAGAAGGAAAATTCGTAAAAGAAGTAGAACCATGGGCTGGAAGATTTGTAAGAGATTGTAATGAAGATATTTGTAAATGGTTAAAACAAGAAAATAAACTATTTAGCAAAGAAAAACATATGCACTCATATCCACATTGCTGGAGATGTGATACACCGCTTTTATATTATCCAAAAGAAAGCTGGTTTGTTGCTATGAGTAAACTAAGAGATGAATTAGTTGAAAATAATAGCAAAGTAAATTGGTATCCAGAAACGATTAAAACAGGAAGATTTGGAAAATTCCTAGAAAATGTTATTGACTGGGGAATTTCAAGAGATAGATATTGGGGAACACCACTACCAATCTGGACTTGTGAAGATGAAAATTGTGGACATCAAGAATGTATTGGTTCTATTGCAGAACTAAAAGAAAAAGGAATTGATGTACCAGAAGATATAGAATTGCATAAACCATATATTGATAATGTATATTTGAAATGTCCAAAATGTGGAAAGAAAATGAAAAGAGCAAAAGAAGTTATCGACTGTTGGTTTGACTCAGGTTCAATGCCTTTTGCACAATGGCATTATCCATTTGAAAATAAAGAAATGTTTGACAACAACTTCCCAGCACAATTTATATCAGAAGCAGTTGATCAAACAAGAGGATGGTTCTATACATTAACAGCAGTAGGAACAGCATTATTTAATAGATCACCATTTGAAAACTGTGTAGTTTTAGGCCATGTTCTAGATGAAAAAGGACAAAAAATGTCTAAATCAAAAGGAAATGGTGTAGACCCAATGGAATTATTAAATACAGTTGGTGCAGATGCAACAAGATGGCATTTCTATACATGTAGTGCTCCATGGTTACCAACAAGACTATCATTGGATAATGTAAAAGAAACACAAAGAGGATTTTTAAGTACATTATGGAATGTATATTCTTTCTATGTGTTATATGCAGAAATAGACCAATTCAATCCATTAAAATATAAAGATTTCAAAGTAACAAATGTTATGGATAAATGGATTATTTCAAAACTAAATACATTAATCAAAGATGTAGATAACAAATTAGATAGCTATGATATTACAGGAGCAGCATTAGAAATAGAAGAATTTACAGACAGTTTATCAAACTGGTATGTCAGAAGAAATAGAGAAAGATTCTGGAGTCAAGAATTAACAGATGACAAGATTGGAGCATATGTAACACTATATAAAGTATTAGTAGACTTATGCAAAGTATCAGCACCATTTGTACCATTCATGACAGAAGAAATCTATCAAAACTTAGTGGTTAGCTTAGATAAAACAGCACCTGAAAGTATCCATTTATGTTCATGGCCAGAGGTTGATGAAAAAGTAATCGATAAAGACTTAGAAAAAGAAATGGACTTAGCATACAGAATAGTAAAATTGGGAAGAAGTGCAAGAAACTCTGTAAACATCAAAAACAGACAACCATTATCAGAAATGTTAATCTCAATTGATACGCTTCCAGAATACTATGCAGACATTGTTAAAGAAGAATTAAATGTGAAAGAAGTTGTATTAGGAGCAGAAATGTCTGAATATGTAAATTTCGAAATTAAACCAAATTTACCAGTATTAGGAAAAGAATATGGTAGATTAATACCAAAAATTAAAGAAGCAATCGCAAAGAAAAATCAAATGGACTTAGCAAACACTGTAAAAAATGGTGGAGTAGAATATATTGAAATAGATGACACACAAATCGGATTAAATGCAGAAAACTTACTAGTAACAATGCAAGGAAAAGAAGGATTTGCATTTAGTGGAGAAGGAGAAATTGGTGTCGTATTAGACACAACCATCACACCAGAACTAGCAGAAGAAGGAGTCCTAAGAGAAGTCTTATCAAAAGTACAAAACATGAGAAAAGACAGTGGATTTGAAGTATTAGACAGAATCAATCTATATGTAGCAGGAAATGAAAAAGTAGAAGCTGTTATCAAAAAATATGAAGAAACCATTAAACATGACACATTAGCAGATAACATCTTCTATGACAAAGAAGGAAGAAACTATACAGATACAAATATTAATGGAGAGAATTTGAAGATTGATGTTGAACGTTAGGGACGTGTCAAATCGTTCAAAAATTGAACGATTTGGCCTGTCCCCAATGTTCAAAAATTGAACGAAAGGGACAGACCTTGTAAAAGTGATAGGGCTATAAATAATTAGAAATAACAAAATAAAACTAAATAATGAGCCAAAAGTAAAAAGGACAAATCTAAAAAATAGTAATATTTGATTAGATAGTTAGTGTAAAATTAATGTAGGCAAAATATAAAAAAATGCCTACATAATTTTTATCTAAAAAATATTGAAAAAACAT
>CALXZX010000003.1 GCA_944393375.1 uncultured Clostridia bacterium
TATCATAGAAAGATATAATTGAATATCAAGGTTTATGGGTAACCTTTTAAAAACCTAAATATATTATACAAGGAAGAAACCGCTATAGAAATCATACCAAAGGGTGTGAAATCTATGAAAGATAACGAATGTTATATCATCGGAATGCCACATAGGTTCAAATTACCATTTGGCTTATCCGAAGAAAAGGAGAGAATGTGCTAGGCGCACATCTCTCTTTTTTTTAAATTGATAAAGTTAAAGAATTTGTTTTATTCCTTATTTTACTAGACAGATACTTGAAAAAAAGATATAATATACGAGAAATAAAATGATGAAAAAGGTGTTAATAAATGAAGAAAAAAGTATTATTTATATCAAGTACAGGAGGACATTTGAATGAATTATTACAACTTTCTCCCTTATTTGAAAAATATGATTATCATATAATTACTGAAAAAGATAAAGCAAATGAAAATTTAAAAGAAACATATGGAGATAAATTAGATTTTTTACCTTATGGAACAAGAGCAAAACTATTTACATATATATTTAAATATTTGTATTTATGTATCAAAACAGTATATTACTATTTTAAGTTAAGACCAAAGGCAATTGTAACAACAGGAACACATACAGCAGGACCAATGTGTATATTGGGAAAAATATTTGGAAGTAAGATTATATATATAGAAACTTTTGCGAATACCAATAAAAAAACAGCAACAGGTAGACTATTATATCCAATTGCAGATTTATTTATTGTACAATGGGAAGAAATGCTAAAAATATATCCAAAAGCAGTTTATGGAGGTTCGATTTATTAATGATATTTGTAATGTTAGGAACACAAAATAATCCATTTCAAAGATTATTAGAAGAAATTGATAGATTAATGGATAAAAATGTAATTACAGAAGAAGTGGTTGTACAGGCTGGATATACCCAGTATCAACCTAAAAGCGAAAAAATGAAGATAATAGACTTTATGCCAAGAGAAGAATTAGATACATTTGAGCAGAAAGCAAATTTTATTATCACACATGGAGGAGTAGGTTCTATTATTACTTCACTTGAGAAAGGAAAAAAAGTAATTGCTGTACCAAGATTGCATGAATATGGGGAACATGTCAATAATCATCAAACAGAAATTGTAGAAAAGTTTAATAAAAGTGGAAACATTATTGGTATACAATGCGTAGAAGAATTAGCAAAAGCAATAAAACAAGTAAAAAATTTTAAACCAAAACCATATATAGAAAATAATCATAAAATGTTAAAATTAATAGAGGAGTTTATAGAGAATATTTAAGAGAATATCCAAAATATAAAAAAATAAAGGAAGAATAAAGAAAAATGAACAATTATATCAATAAAGATAATATGAAAAAAATATTTACAAAAGAAAACATAAAAAAAGGCATGAATGTGTGTTTTAACTCTGTAGGTTTTCCAATTATAATAGGGATTTTGTTATTTTTAAAAACTATCTTTTTTTATCTAAATACCATATCTATTCAAGAAATGATAGATATGGGAACAATTTTAGGAACAATCGCATTTATAGCAACACTTACTTGGATGATATCTGTTTTTTTACCAAACAGGGGAAGAATTGTTGTTACAATTGGCGTAGATATAATGATTAGTATATTATTATTGGCAGATAATTTATATCATGCATATTCTAGCTCTATATTATCTATTGCACAAATTATGAATCTTCAATATGGTGAAGAAATTATGAGTACATTACCAATGTTATTACGAGCAAGACATCTTTTATATTTTATAGATATCATAGTTGTATTTATATTGTTATTTACAAAAATACTAAAGATTGAAAAGAAAAAGAAGTTAGCCATTAAATACAAGATGATAAAAGTGATATTAGGGGTGGGAGTGACAATTCTATTCTTTTACATGGATAAATTTTATATATCACTAGCAAAAGAAGATCCATTTAATAAAGACATGCAAGTAAAGAAAAGTACGATTTATGGATATCATATATCTGATATAGAAAATACAATCAACATAAAAAATCAAGCAAAATATCATACAAAAGAAGAATTAATGGCAGATTATGAAGAATTAAAGAAAGAATATGATGAAAAGTATAGTGAAACTAACTATGATTTGAAAGGATATATAAAAGGAAAGAATGTTATTATTTTGCAATTAGAATCTATTCAAGATTTTGTTATTAATAGAAAAATTAATGGAAAAGAAATTACACCAAATTTAAATAAATTTATTAACGAAAATATAAAAATATCTAACATGTTCATGCAAAGTTATTCTTCAACAGCAGATTCAGAATTTTCATCTATTACTTCATTATATCCCATGGAAAATGGCATGTCATATAGTCGATATTATACAAATACATATGATAATATTTTTACCATGTTTGAAAATGAAGGTTATACTACTTCTTATATGCATGGAAATTATGGATTTTTCTGGAATAGAGGCAATGTGTATAAATCATTTGGTGTACAAAATATTGAATTAAAAGATTCATTCGAAGATATTTCAGAAGATATCAATGGGTATTTATCAGATGAATTATTATATACTCAGGCAGTAGAAAAATTACAAAGTTATAAAGAACCATTTTTTTCTTATATAGTTTCTGCATCATCACATACACCTTTTTATTTAAATGGATTGGAAGATAGAAGTAAAGTAAGTATTAATGTTGGAAAATATGAAAACACATTTTTAGGATGTTATTTAGAAGCTGTTAATTATGCAGATTATGCCTTTGGAATATTTATAGAAAAATTAAAAGAAGCCAATTTATATGATGATACCGTTATTCTTTTATATGGTGATCACAATGGAATGGACATGTACAATGAATATTTAGAAGATTTTCTAAAGGAAACAGATTCAAATTTAACAGATACAGATATTAAATTAAATTATATCAGAGTCGCTTGTGGAATGAAAATTCCAGGAATAGAAAATATAAAAATAGAAAAACCAGTCAGTAAATTAGACATAAAACCAACATTTGCTTATTTAATAGATGGAGATGCTGGATTTAGCTTAGGAACCAATATGTTTGCAAGAAAACATTTTATATGTTTAAATAACGAAAGAATTGTTACAAGTCGATATTATTTTGACGAAAAATGGTATCGAATTAAAGATGGAGTAGAAGTAAAGTTAGAAGAACTACCACAAGATGAAAGAGAATTATTAGAAGACTATTATGAAAATATGAGAAAAGAATTGGATATCTCTATTTCAATCAGTATTAACAATTTGTTAAAATGAAACATTGGGAACGTGTAAATTGGACATTTTCGTCTAAAAGGAACAGAAAAATGCAATAAAAGCTTTAAGGTAATGATTTAGAAGTGAAGAAAAATCATCATTTCCGTTTCTGAAAATTACCTAAAATACCTACAATTGCTTATAAGAAGGAGGAGAATATACGATGGATGAAGACAGAATTATCAGTCCAGAATTAGAAAATACAGGGGAAGAACGACTAGAAAATTCATTAAGACCTAAAACATTAGATGAATATATCGGACAAGATAAAATTAAAGAAAATATGAAAGTATATATAGAAGCAGCGAAAAAAAGAGGAGAACCATTAGACCATGTTTTATTATATGGCCCTCCAGGACTAGGAAAAACAACTTTATCAAACATTATATCTAATGAAATGAATTCTAATATAAAAATTACTTCTGGTCCAGCAATTGAAAAGCCAGGAGATTTAGCAGCACTTCTTACAAATCTTTCAGAATTTGACGTTTTATTTATAGATGAAATTCATAGACTTAGTAAAAGTGTTGAAGAAATTTTATATCCTGCACTAGAGGATTATACATTAGATATTATTATTGGAAAAGGACCAAGTGCAAGGTCAATTCGATTAGATTTGCCTAAATTTACATTAATTGGAGCAACAACAAAAGCAGGGTCACTTACTACACCATTAAGAGATAGATTTGGAATTGTACACAGATTAGAGTTATATTCTGTTGATGACTTAACAAAAATTGTAAAACGTTCTGCAGGAATTTTAAATGTAGAAATAGAAGACGAAGCAGCAACAGAAATTGCCAGAAGGTCAAGAGGAACTCCTAGAATAGCCAATCGTTTATTAAAAAGAGTCAGAGATTACGCAGCTGTGTTAGGGGATGGGGATATTACCTTGAAAATCACAAAACATGCATTGAATAAATTAGAAATTGATGAATTAGGATTAGATGAAATTGATAGAAAAATATTGGATACCATGATTGTGCAATATTCAGGAAGACCAGTAGGAATAGAAGCATTGGCTGCAACAGTTGGAGAAGAAGTAGACACTATTGAAGATGTATATGAACCATATTTAATTCAAATTGGATTTATTGCTAGAACATTGAGAGGAAGAATCGTTTTACCACCAGCATATAAACATTTAGGGTATCCATATCAAGAAAATATCTAAAGAATATCAAAAAATATAATATAGTAAAGGAAGTTGAAAAATGAAACTATTATTACATACTTGTTGTGCACCATGTAGTGTATATTGTATAGATTCACTAAGAAAAGAAGAAATTGAACCAACTGTATATTGGTTTAATCCTAATATTCATCCATATATGGAATATAAAGCAAGAAGGGATTGTTTAAAAGAATACACAAAAAGTATTGATGTAGAAGCTATATTTGAAGAAAACTATGGATTAGATGAATTTTGTAAACATGTTATAGGAGATTTGCAAAATCGATGTAAAAATTATTGTTATCCAGTTCGTTTGGAACAAACAGTGAAATATGCTAAAGAAAATGGATATACTCATTTTTCTACTACGTTATTGGTTAGTCCATATCAAAATCATGAAGCATTAATAGAAGTAGCAGAACAAATGGCAAAGAAATGTGGAGTAGAATTTTTGTATCGAGATTTTCGAGTAGGCTTTAGAGAAGGACAAGCAAAAGCTAGAGAATTAGGATTATATATGCAAAAATATTGTGGTTGTATTTTCTCTGAGGAGGAAAGGTACAAAAAGAAAATAGATAAAGACAAAGTTTCTCAAAATTAAAGTTGTAAGGAAGAAAAATAATAAAACTTGTAAAATATCAAAAAATCTTCTAGTTGAACTAATTTTTATTTCTTATGCCATAATGATATATGAGTAGTGGAGGCAAGAAAAATGACGCGAGATAAATTAAGAGAAATATTTTATGATTTAGTGAAAGATGGAGAAAATGGTTTTTCAGTTATTATGGGAGAACTGGATTATGTTAGATTTAATTATTATGAACAAGGACATTTTTTTAATAGAAATATGACAGATATAGATTATTTAGGAGATGAAGAAAAAGTAAATGAGGAATATGAAGCAGAGTATTCAAATGGAACTGCTAATTATATTCCATTATTAAAGGTAGATGATACAAATAAATTTTTTGCGTTATTGGAAAAATATGTGGATTGTTATTGGAATTTATATGATTTTAATAAGATACCTACAGCATATGGAGAAGAAGATTGTGTAAAAACCATATTATTAACCTTTTTGGCCAATGCTAGATATCAAGATTATACTAATCCTATACCATATTTAGAAAGATATATTAACTTTTTTAAAAAAAGTGAATTATCAAAATATGAAAATTCAGTTATTAGTAGTCCAATTTCTTTTTTAGAGAATTCAATTATATATGTAACTAACAGGAGAGATTCTTTTGGCTATGAAACTCCGTATAGATTTGATATATCATTAAAAGTAGAAAATTCAGAATATAAATTACCAATTATAAATTATGGGATAAGTGATGGCGTTTGTTATATTTATGCAATACAAAATAAAGAAAAAAATGAAAATAGTCAAACTATAAAAAAGATAAAGAGAAGATTTTATAAAGTAAATGACGGAGTTGAAAATGATACAGATTATGATACGAATGATACTATTTTAGGTACTACTCCTAGTTTTATACTTACAATGGCTATTTTCTTGAAAGTACTAAGAGAAAATAATATTGATACTGTTAGAGTAGTTACTTTATTACCAGATAGATATATGGAAAGAATAGCTACAAATAATGAATTAGATGATAAACAAATTCAATCAAATAGTACGGAAAAAATGATATTGCTTTGCTATAGATTACAACATCATTTTAAAAATATTGGTGTTAATTATCCTATTGGAGATGGATATAGTTTGATTGATGACGAAAATATAGGGGAAGATGTAATATTAAGGTTACCAGAAGTAATGGAAACGGATAATCATTTGCTAAATGAAGTCATGAATTCGATTAATTCTGTAAGGTATTTAAGTGGTAAGGAGGATAATGTAAGATAGTAGTAATAATAAATTTTGTGGTAGAATGGGTTACTTGTAAAGAAGATAGATATCAAAAAATTGAGAGATAAAAAAGATAAATTATAAATAATGAAAATAAAGGGAAAGATGAATATTATGTGCAATGTAATTATAATAGGAGCAGGACCAGCAGGATTGACAGCTGCTTATGAATTATCAAAAAATGAAAAATATAAAGTAATTATGTTAGAGGAGTCTGAAGATGTTGGAGGAATATCTAAAACTATCAAATATAAGCAAAATAGAATGGATATAGGAGGACATAGATTTTTTTCAAAGGATGAAACTATTATGAATTTCTGGAAAGAAATCATGCCTTTACAAGGAGAAAAAGCATTTGATGATAAAATATTGGGGAGAACAGCAGAATTGGAACAAAATGGACCAGACCCAGAAAAAGAAGATAATGTTATGTTGATAAGACATAGGATTTCAAGAATATATTATGCAAGAAAGTTTTTTGATTATCCAATTGAAATTAAACCAGAAACCTTTAAAAATATGGGACTAAAAAAGACAATACAAGCAGGATGTAGTTATCTAAAAAGTAGTATATTTAAAAGAAAAGAAAATTCACTAGAAGACTTTTATATTAATCGATTTGGAAAAGTATTATATCAAATGTTTTTTGAAAAATACACAGAAAAAGTATGGGGAAGACATCCAAGTCAAATTTCACCAGATTGGGGAAAGCAACGTGCCAAAGGACTTTCAATAGCGACAATCTTAAAAGATATGGTTTATAAAATTTTAAAAATAAAAAATAACAAAAATGTGGAAATATCTTTAATAGAAAAATTTTGGTATCCCAAATATGGACCTGGACAATTATGGGAGAGACTTGCTCAAATAATAGAGAAAAAAGGAGTAATGATAAAACGTGGATATAAAGTGCAAAAAATCATAAAACAAAATGGAAAGATAAAATCAGTAATATGTTTACATGATGGAAATGAAGAAGAATTTGCAGGAGATATATTTATATCTTCAATGCCTTTAAAAAATTTGGTAGAGAATATAAAACAGGAACAAGTACCAGAAAATATATTAGACATTGCAAGTAACTTACCATATAGAGACTTTATAACCATAGGAATCTTGGTAGATAAATTAAAAATAAAAAATGAAACAACTATAAAAACACTAGGGGATATAGTACCAGATTGTTGGATATATGTGCAAGAACCAGATGTGAAAGTTGGAAGGATACAAATCTTTAATAATTGGTCACCATATTTAGTAGAAAAACCAAAAGAAAATGTTTGGATTGGTTTAGAATATTTTTGCAAAGAAAATGATGACTTGTGGAATATGTCTGAAGAAGATTTTAAAAATATGGCAATAAATGAATTGACAAAAATAGGAATATTAGAAAATACGACAATGGTTAAAGATGTTCATATAGAAAAAATAAAAAAGGCTTATCCAGCATATTTTGATACATATGAAAAAATAGATGAATTGATAAAATACCTAAATGAAATAGAAAATTTATATTGTATAGGAAGAAATGGACAGCATAGATATAATAATATGGACCACGCAATGTTAACAGCAATAGAAGCAGTTAAAGATATAAAAGAAAATAGAAAAGACAAATCAAATATTTGGAAGGTAAATACAGAAAAAAGATATCATGAGATAAAAAGGTAAAAGAGGTAACCATATGTTAATGATACTAGTTTTTTTTATAATAATAGGATATGTATTATATAAAGTAAATATATTTAAAGAACCATATACTGGAAAAATGTCTCAAAGAATCATCATTATTAGTTTTGTGTTTTTATTTATTCTAATGTTAGGAATTAAACCAAGTTTTGTACCAATTTTTTTGGAAGGAGAAAATGATATTTATAATAAATGTCTAGTAGATGCTATATTAGAAGGAAAAACTAGTATAGATATAGAGCCATCAGAAGAATTAAAACAACTAGAAAATCCATATGATCCGAATCAGAGAGAAGATGTAGAATATTCTTTTGACACAGCATATTATAATGGTAAATATTATGTATATTTCGGAATTGTTCCAGCAATATTTGTATTTGTACCATTTACACTTTTAACAGGGCAATATTTACAAACCAATATAGCGACATTTTTATTTATTAGTCTATCGATTGTAGCAAGTACAGTTTTAATAATACAGATATATAAACGTTGGTTTAAAAACATACCATTTAATTTATTATTTGTATTTATTATAGCAGGATGTATTTCTGGACTATATATATGGAATACATGGAGAATGTGGCTATATGAATTAACATTAATTTCAGGATACTTTTTTGTTCAGCTGGGATTGATATGTATATTGATGGCTACTAAGGAAGAAAAAAAGGTTAATCTAAAATATGTATTTTTAGCATGTTTATCTATGGCATTAGCAGTGGGATGTAGGCCAACATTAGTATTGTCATCTGCTTTGCTACTACCATTTTTATATAAAATAGTAAGACAAGCCTATGAAAATAAGAATTTAAAAAAGACATTAGTTTTTATAATTATACCATATGTCATTGTGGCAATTCCATTAATGTTATACAATTATGTAAGATTTGATAGTATTTTTGAATTTGGAGCGAAATATCAATTAACAGTAGTAGATGTAACAGATTTATCAGAAAGGTATAAAGATATTCCTAAAGGAATGTATCAATACTTATTACAACCACCAAAACTAAAAGGAGAATTTCCATATATATATACTGATTTTAGTGAAGATGGACATACTTTAAATTATTGTAATGGTGGTATTGTTTGTGGAATTCTATTTTTAAATTTAACAATTATAGGTTGTATTTTTTGGTATAAATATTATAAAAAAGTAAAAGATTCTGTTTTAAAAGGGTTGATGATTGCTCTACCAATTGTTGGAGTGGTAATGTGCATGTTAGTTGTGTATATGGGAGGAACGATACAACGATATGCTGTTGATTTCTTTTGGATGTTTTCTGTATTAGCAATGATTATTTGGTTTTTTATGTATGAAAATGCCAAAAAAGAAAGTACCAAAAAAATTATTTTAATAACAGTTCTTATATTGATAGGAATTAGTATTTTAATTAATTTTATTGGAACATTTTTAAATACAGAGATGAACTATTTAGAAAGATTCTTTCCAGATATATTTCATTTTTTTGAATTTTAGAAATGGTATTTAATATAACTAAAAGACAAGCCAAAAAATAAAAAACTTTAATAATATAGGAGAAAAGAATGAAGGAAAAAGTAATAGGATTTATAAATTCAAAAAAAGTTATAATGGTAGTTTTTATATTAGCTTCTATTTTGTTTGCTGTACCATCTATTCAGTATTTATTAGAAAATAAAACAATAGGTAATTTTAACGAATATTATAAATTTTGTTTAAATGATACAAATACTGTTGATCAAACGATAATATATATTGCTATTTTAATAGTATTGACGATATTTTATTTTTTGATTGTAAAAAATAGAGAAAAAATCTTTAAAAACAATAAGCAGATGTATATGTATATAGCGATTATTTCACTAATTTTTGTCATAGTTGTGCCATTCTTAAGTTCAGATGTATTTTATTACTTAGGAGTGGGAAGATTAGATAGCAAATATGGACAAAATCCATATTATGTAACAATACAAGAATTTGTAGAAAGTGGAAATAATAGCCAATATTTAGAACAAGATACAGTATTAGCAAATGGATATGAAAATTATTGGGCAAATACAACGGTTGTATATGGACCGATATGGACATTGATTTGTAAGATTGTAACAGGAATTTCTTTTGGAAACATTGATATAGCATTATTAGTACTAAAATTGCTAAATATGGCAATTCATCTATTAAATTGTTATCTTATTTATAAATTAACAGGAAAAAAATTATTTGTATTACTATATGGACTAAATCCATATATGTTTATAGAAGGTATTGCAAATGTACATAATGATATATATGTTGTAACATGTATATTATCTTCTTTATATTTCTTATTAAAAAAGAAGAATATTATTGCTAGTATTGTATTTTTAGCATTGGCTACAGCCATAAAATATTTTGCGATTTTACTATTACCATTTATCATTATTTATCATTTTAGAGATAAAAAGCCTTTAGAAAGATTGAAGAAATGCTTTTTATATGGTATGCTATTTGTATTTATAGTAGCAATTACTTATTTACTATATGTCCAAGACATACAAGTACTAAATGGAATTATGGTACAACAAGAAAAATTTGCGAAAAACTTTTATATTATATTAATGGAATATTTTGATATACCGAATTTGCTTATTAATGTAAATGCTGTATTTTTAGGTTTATTTATTATTATCTATTTCTTTACTTGTTTGACATTATTATATAAAAAACAGATAACATTTAGAGAAGAAATAAGAAAAGTAGAATATTTTTTAGTAGCATTCTTGTTTTTACTAATTACCAATTTTCAAACATGGTATATTATGTGGTTATTTCCATTAATGATGTGGCAAAGGAAAAGGATGATACAATTGGTTGTACAAATCGCATTAATCAGTCAATTTTCCAATAGTGTTTTTTTAATAAATGGAGAAGGATGGAAAAATGGAACACCATTTACATTTTTCATGTTGCTAGGTATTTTTATGTGTTTTAATGTTAGCGATATTTTGCATAGTTCAAAAAAGAAAAAAATTACAAATTTTTGAAATTATAAATAAGAATAAAAAATTTTATTTAAAAGAGAATTGTGTGAGAAAGAAAATAAGAAATTTATTGCTTAGCCTATCTATTATTATTTTAATAATAGGTATCATTGTAGGAATCAGTGTAAGCAATGAATTAATAAGTTATATGACACCCAAGGACAATTTGACTGTGTGATGATACTGATATTTCAGGAATAGCAGGACTTATAGGATTATTAGGTGCAAAAATGATGGGAACATTCATTATATTTGGAAGTATAGGAATAGATTTCGTTATTTGGATTTTATATGGTATTGGAAATTTGATTATGAAATTAATAAGAGAAATTGAAGATAGAAAAAATAAACTTTAAAGACTGGTCACTTAAGTTCAAAGGAGGAAACTATGGATAATTTTGTTTTAATAGATGGGAATAGTATTATGAACAGAGCATTTTATGGAATTATGGGAAGTAAAATGCTAACAACAAGAGATGGAAAGTATACAAATGCTGTATATGGCTTTTTAGCAATTTTGTTTAAATTAATAGAAGATACGAATCCCAAATATATGGCTGTGGCATTTGACCTAAAAGCACCAACAGCAAGACATAAATTATATGAAGGATATAAAGCAAATCGAAAAGGAATGCCAGATGAACTTGCAGAACAAATGCCATTAATCAAAGAAATATTAAGAGCTATGAATATTGATATTGTTGAAAAAGAAGGGTATGAAGCAGATGATGTTTTAGGAACACTTTCTAGATATGGAGAAAACCAAGGACTTCATGTTACCATATTATCAGGAGATAGAGATACCTTTCAATTAGCGACAGATAATGTAACCATTAGAATTCCTAGAACAAAAGGTGGAAAAACAGAAACAGATTTATTTGATAGAAACAAAATATTGGAAACTTATGGCATAGAACCGAAACAATTAATCGAGGTAAAAGGATTACAAGGTGACAGTTCAGATAATATACCAGGTGTTCCAGGAATTGGAGAAAAAACAGCATTATCTTTAATTCAAAAATATGGTTCTATTGACAATCTATATGATAAAATAGAAAAAAATGAAGATGATTTGAAAGGAAAGCAAAGAGAAAAGATTAAAGATAATAAAGAATTAGCAGAATTATCCAAAACATTAGGAACGATTAATTTAGAAGTACCAATAGAAGATACATTAGAACAATTCAAAGTAGAAGAATGGGATAAAGAAAAAGTATTAACACTATTTAAAGAATTAAATTTTAATCGATATATTGAAAGATTCCATTTAACAGGAGAAAAAGATGATGGGGAAGAAGAAAACTATAAAATAGAATTTAAGACGGTTGAAAAATCAATAGAAGAAATCATGGATATTATAAAAGAACAAAAAAATATGGTCTTTTATTTACAAACAGAAACAGACCAATTACCTGAAAATATTATAAAAGAAAAAATAACAGGAATGAGTCTATATAATCCAGATACTCAGGAAGCTTATTATATAAAATTAAATCAAGAGAAAATAACAAAATTAAAAGACATATTCGAAGATGCAAATATAAAAAAGACAAGTATCAATTTAGCAAAAGTATATATTTTATTAAAACAAGTAGACATTACATTAGAAGGAATTGAAAATGATATATCTATTGGAGCATATATTTTAAATCCAACAAATAATAAATTAGACCTTAAAAATTTAGCAATGCAATATTTAGAATTGGATATAGAAGAATATATAGGAGAAGAAGATAATCAAAAACAAATGACTTTATTTGAAGAAAATGATACTCAAAAAGATAAAAAGGATTTAGAAAAATATACTTTGCATGCGTATGTCATTGAAAAAATAAACATTATGATTTTACAAAAATTAAAAGAAACTAATAGCTTTGACTTATATACGAATATTGATATGCCAACAGTAGAGGTTCTATCTAGTATGCAATGGAATGGAATGTATGTAGATGAACGAGAACTAAGTGCATTTGGAGAAGAACTGACTTCACAAATTGAAGTTTTGACAAAGGTAATTCATGAAATGGCAGGAGAAGAATTTAATATTAATTCTACAAAACAATTAGGAGAAATTCTTTTTGAAAAAATGAAATTACCAGTTATTAAGAAAACAAAAAATGGATATTCTACAGATGTAGATGTTTTAGAAAAGCTAAAAAGAGAAGAGCCAATTATTGGAAAGATATTAGAGTATAGACAATTAATGAAATTAAATTCTACATATGTAGAAGGATTAAAACCATTTATTAATCCAAAAACCAAAAGAATTCACTCCTTTTTCCATCAAACCATAACAGCAACAGGAAGAATTAGTTCAACAGAGCCTAATTTGCAAAATATTCCTACTAGGTTTGAGTTGGGAAAAAGAGTAAGAAAAGTATTTAAACCAGAAGAAGGAAAAGTCTATATTGATGCAGACTATTCACAAATAGAATTAAGAGTATTGGCACATATTTCAGAAGATAAACATATGATAGATGCTTTTAACCATAATGAAGATATTCATAAACAAGCAGCTTCAAAAGTTTTTAAAACACCAATTGATGAAGTAACCAAAGAACAAAGAAGTAATGCAAAAGCTGTAAATTTTGGAATTGTTTATGGAATTAGTGATTTTGGATTGGCAGAGCAACTAGGAATTTCTAGAAAAAAAGCAAAACAATATATAGATGAATATTTAACAGAGTATGCAGGAATAAAAGAATTTATGGAGAATATTATTGAAAAGACAAAAGAACAAGGATATGTTGAAACTTTATTCCACAGAAGAAGATATGTACCAGAATTGAATTCAAAAAATTATATGGTAAGACAATTTGGAAATAGAGTAGCAATGAATACACCAATTCAAGGAACAGCAGCTGACATCATGAAAATAGCCATGATTAATGTAAATAAAGAATTGAAAAAAAGAGATTTAAAAGCTAAGATTATTTTACAAGTACATGATGAAATGATGATAGAAGCACCAGAAAGTGAAAAAGAAGAAGTAAAAGATATCATGAAAAAGGAAATGGAGTCTGCAATACAATTAAAAATACCACTTGTTGCAGAAATATCAGAAGCAAAAAATTGGTATGATTGTAAATGATTTTAAATGTTTCTTCATTCATTAGCAAACAAAATAAAATGATGTGAAAATATTAGGGAGTTTAAAATCGAAAAGGAGAGGAAATTTTGTTGAAAAACAAATATAAAATTATAATTGGTACGGCTATTATGATAATCATAGTAGTCATACTATTTGTTCTGTTTAAAGATAAATTATTAAAAATACTATACCCTAAAACATATAGTGAAATTATATCAGTCTATGCAGAAGAATATGATGTAGAAGAAAATTTAATATATGCAGTCATAAAAGCAGAAAGTAATTTTAATAGTGAAGCAGTTTCTAATAGAGATGCAATTGGACTAATGCAAATTGTAGAAGAAACAGCTATTGATGTTGCTAATAAAAACCAGATAGATGTAGATACTGAAAATATAGTAGAAGAATTATTAGATATTGATAATAATATTAATATAGGAACAAAATATCTTTCAACATTATTAACACAATATGGAAATATAGAAGTAGCATTGGCAGCATATAATGCAGGTATTGGAACTGTAAACAATTGGATAGAAAAGCAAGTCATACAAGCAGATGGCTCAGATATTGAAAATATACCATATAAAGAAACAAATAATTATGTCAGAAAAATATTAAGAGACTATGGTGTATATAATGAGTTATATGGATAATGGGACAATTGGGGACGTTTCTTTTTGGACATTTTTAAAAAATAGAGAAAATAGGAGAATACATGGCAAGAAAAGTTTTAAATATTGTAATATATATGATGATATTTGTCATCCTAATATTGTTACTATATAGCATCATACAAAGGAAAACAACTGGTGAGAAATATACCAATCTATTTGGTTATACATTTTTAGAAGTAGTGACAGGAAGTATGGCAGGAACAATTGAAATAGGTGATGGCGTTATTGTTAAACTAACTTCAGATATAAAAGAAAAAGATATTATTGTATATAAAAAAGAAGAAATTTTAATTACACATCGATTAATAAAAATGGAAGATAATAGCTTACTTACAAAAGGAGATGCCAATAATGTGCAAGATGACCCAATAACAAAAGATGTTGTTATTGGAAAAGTGATTTTTGTGATACCCAATATCCATTTTTGGAAAAAAGCAATAGTTGTAATTTTAATTATTTTAATTTGTATATATGTTATTGCACAACAAATAATAAATAAAAAAACAAATGTACTAAAGGAGGAAGAAAAATGAAAGTTATATTAGCATCTCAATCTCCAAGAAGAAAGGAACTATTAGCCTTAATTGTTCCTAAATTTGAAGTTATAGTGAGTAACCAAGAAGAAACTTTAAATAAAAAATTATCAGTAGAAGAACAAGTAGTTGAAATCGCCTATACAAAGGCAAAAAATGTATATAATAGAACTGAAGGTGATAGAATTATTATTGGTTCTGATACCATTGTTACCAGAAATGGAAAAATATATGGAAAACCAAAAAATAGAAACCATGCAAAAGAAATGATAAAAGAATTAATTACGGGAGATAGAGTTCATCAAATTATAACAGGATTGAGCATTTTAATAGAAGAAAACGGACAATTAAAAGAATATAAAACATATGATGCAGTAAAAGTATACCTAAAAGATATATCAGATGAAGAAATTGAAAAATGGTTAGATACAGGAAATGCTATGGACAAAGCTGCTGCATACGGGATTCAAAATGAATTTTGTGTACATGTAGAAAAAATAGAGGGAAATTATACAGCAGCTCTCGGATTACCAACACATAAAGTATATGATGTAATAAAAAAGTATATAAATCTATAAAGTAGAAAAAAGAGAATATCTTTTTTACAAAAAATGGTTGAAAAAATAACAATGTTGTAATATAATTGTAACGAATTTGTAATAAAAATAAAAGAAGGGAAGATATGCAAATGTTTAAATTTGGTTTTGGGCAAGATGTAGGAATTGATTTAGGAACTGCAACTGTAATTGTATATGTAAAAGGGAAGGGAATTGTATTAAGAGAACCTTCTGTTGTTGCTGTTGACAATATTACAGGAGAAGTTTTAGCAGTTGGACAAGAAGCTAGAAGAATGCTTCGGTAGAACACCAGGAAATATTGTTGCAACAAGACCATTGAGAGATGGTGTTATATCAGATTATACAGTCACAGAAAAAATGTTAAAACATTTTATTAATAAAGTTTGTGGTAAATTTATTTTTGCACCAAGAATTATGATTTGTATCCCTTCACAAGTAACAGAGGTAGAGAAAAAAGCCGTTATAGATGCAGCAACACAAGCAGGTGCAAGAAAAGTATATTTAATAGAAGAACCAATTGCAGCAGCAATTGGTGCGGGAATCGATATATCAAAACCATGTGGGAATATGGTAGTAGATATTGGAGGAGGAACAACAGATATTGCAGTTATATCATTAGGTGGTTCAGTTGTGAATACATCTTTAAAAGTAGCTGGAGATAAATTTGATGAATATATCGTAAAATATATTAAGAAAAAACATAATATTATGATAGGAGAAAGAACAGCTGAAGATTTAAAAGTCAATATTGGGTGTGTTTATCCTAAAATACAAGATACAGAAATGGATATACGAGGAAGGGATTTAGTAACAGGACTTCCAAAAACATTAACAGTTCATTCAAGTGAAATGTTAGAAGCTTTAATTGAACCAGCAATGATGATTGTGGATGCTGTTCATTCAGTATTAGAAAGAACACCACCAGAACTATCAGCAGATATTAGTGATAAAGGAATTTACATGACAGGTGGAGGCTGTTTAGTTGATGGATTAGATAAGTTGTTACAAGAAAAAACAGGAATTAATGTTATGATTGCACAAGATACAGTATCATGTGTGGCATTAGGAACAGGAAAAGCATTAGATAATTTAGATGTACTAGAAGGTAAAACATCTAGATAAATCTAAAAGCTGATATTCAAGAGTTGTAAAATAAATGAAAAGAATGAAAATAGAGAAAGCAATTATGAAAAGTGGTTGTTTTCTTTATTTTTATAGTTATGTTTTTATAATATTAACTATTTAAACAGTGGGGATATAATATAAGCTTATCTTGAAAATACTAGAAAAATATGTCATAATAGATAGAGTTTTGTAAAAAGGAGAGAAAAATGAAAACAGTAGCATTTATTACATTGGGATGTAAAGTAAATCAATATGAAACAAATGCCATGATACAACAATTTATAGAAAAGGGGTATGAGGTTGTAGAACATAGCAAAAAAGCGGATATCTATATTGTCAATACTTGTACAGTAACTAACATGTCAGATAGAAAATCTAGACAAATGTTAAGAAGGGTAAAAGAATTAAATAAAAAGGCAATTGTTGTTGCTTGTGGTTGTTATGCGCAGGTGGCAAAAGAAGAATTAGAAAAGATAGAGGAAATCAACTTAGTATTAGGAAATAATGAAAAAAAAGAAATCGTAGAATATGTTGAAAAGTACATAAAAAGTGAAATTCCAGAAATACAAACAGAAGATGTTATGAAGCGAAAAGAGTTTGTAGAATTTGGTGATATCACATTTACAGAAAAAACAAGAGCGGTTATCAAAATACAAGATGGTTGTGATCGTTTTTGCTCTTATTGTATCATTCCATATGCACGAGGAAGAGTAAGAAGTAGAAAACCAGAACATATTTTATCTGAAATTCAAAAGATTGCAAAAGAAGGTATAAAGGAAGTTGTTATCACAGGAATTCATATTGCTTCATATGGGAAAGACTTTAAGAAAGAATATCGACTAATTGATTTGTTAGAAGAAATGAATGAGATAGAAGGAATCGAAAGAATTCGATTAGGTTCTATAGAGCCTTTATTAATAACAAAAGAGTTTGTAAGTCGATTAGAAAAATTATCTAAAGTATGTCACCAGTTTCATTTATCATTACAAAGCGGCTGTGATGAAACATTAAAAAGGATGAATAGAAGATATACGATAGAACAATTTAAAGAGATAACAAAATTATTAAGAAAAACATTTGAAGATGCCATTTTAACTACAGATATCATTGTAGGATTTCCAGGAGAAAGTGAGGAAGAATTTGAAAAAACATATGCTTTTCTAGAAAAAATAAAATTCTATAAAATGCATGTATTCAAATATTCACCAAGAAAAGGAACAAAAGCAGCAATTATGCCAAATCAGATTGATGGAAATAAAAAAGAAGAAAGAAGCAGAAAATTGATAGAATTATCCAATAAAAATGAAAAGATATATAATGAACAATATGTAGGAAAAGAACTAGAAATCCTTTTTGAGGAA
The DNA here is from genome assembly GCA_944393375.1 of uncultured Clostridia bacterium. Lineage (GTDB taxonomy): Bacteria > Bacillota > Clostridia > TANB77 > CAG-508 > CAG-269. The sequence continues at coordinate 18,378 of CALXZX010000003.1, forward strand.
GAAAAAAATGGTATATGGCAAGGGCATACGAAAAATTATATATTAGCACATTACAAAACAGAGGAAAATTTAGAAAATAAAATCATAAAGTTACAAGGCATAGGTGCAGAAGATGAATATATTATTGTGAATTAAATCTATAAAAGAATTTGAAAAAATATCTTCGAAATGTAACCAAAGTTTAGCTAAAATGGTAAGATGTAACAAAAATGTAATCATTTTGTAATTAATATTTAATAAAAAAAGAAGTGAAAAAGTATTGATAAATAACAAAAGATATAGTATAAATAATATAGTAAGGTATAATAAGCTACAAAGGAGGAAATTAAATGGCAGATATAAGAGAAGAAAATAATGTATTTGGTGGAGTAGAATTTAATAATGAAAATGGTAATAATGGACAAGTACAAGCTTCAAATGGAAAAAATTTACCTGTAAAACAAGGATTTTGGTCAAAATTCAAAACATTCTGGTTCCAAGAAATTGATTGGAACAAAGAAATAAAAGTAGAATTAACACCATATCAACAAAAAGTGGAAAATGAAATAAATGAATTCTTACATCAAGAAATTACTTGGGAAAAAGTACATGATTTCTTATTCCAAGAAATAAGATTTGGAAAAAAGAAAACAGAAGTGTAATAAAAAGGACAATTAGGGACGTTTCCGTTTGGACATTTTTCTAAATGGGAACGCTTTTTGAAATTATATATGAAATTAAAAGGAAAGTGTAGCAAAAAATATGAAAATATGCTATACTTTTCTTGTTTTAGGGGCAAATAAAAAATTAATGTAAGGAGAGATGTATATGCCCCGTGTAGCAAGAAAAATTAGTAATACAAAAGTATATCATATCATTTTAAGAGGAAATGATAGACAAGATATATTTTATGATGAGCAAGACTACAAAAAATTTTTGAAAATAATGAAGTTGACAAAGGAAAAATATCAATATGAAATATATGTATATTGTTTTATGGCCAATCATGTACATTTAGTTTTTTATGACAAAAATAATCAAATTTCTAAGATAATACAAAGTATAGCAATATCTTATTCAAGTTATTTTTCAAAAAAATATAGAAAAGAAGGACATTTATTTCAAAATAGATTTTTAAGTAAAAACATTGAAACAAAAGAATACTTGTATCGTTTATGTAGATATATCCATCAAAATCCATTAAAGGCTGGAATTTCAACTGTAAAAAGATATAAATGGAGTAGCTATCGTGAATATATTTATGATGAAAAAATGATAAGTAGAGAATTGATTTTGTCAATGTTTGGTCAAACAAAAAAAGAGGCGATAGAAAATTTTATTATTTTTCATAGTTATGAGGAAAAAAACATAAATGAAGAAGTAGAATATGAAATTATTGATAAATTAACAGATGAACAGGTAAAGAGGAAAATACAGAAAATATTAAGCATTGAAGATGTATGGGAAATTCGTACATATAATAAAAAAGTAAGAGATGAAAAAATATATCAATTAAAAAATATAAAAGGAACATCCAAAACACAACTTTCAAGGATTTTAGGAATCAATAGAAAAGTAATTGAAAGAGTTATGAAAAATTAAAAATTTTAAAAAATAGAAATTACAAAAAAATTAATAAAAATGTCCAAAAAGAAACGTCCCCAATGGACCCAAATGCCCAATGGACCCAAATGGACAAAAGGAGAGAAAAATGGCAAAAAGTAAAACGATTTTTGTATGTAGTGAATGTGGAAATGAATCTAGTAAATGGCTTGGAAAATGTCCAGCATGCAATAGTTGGAATACATTTTATGAACAAAAGGTAGTGGAAACAAAAGCAGGAGGACATAAAGATTTAGCTAAAAGTGAAAACAAACCACAAAAATTGAATTCTTATGAAGCAAAAGAAACATTAAGAACTTCAACAGGTTTTGGAGAATTGGATAGAGTATTAGGTGGGGGACTTGTAAAAGGTTCTCTTGTGTTACTTGGTGGAGAGCCTGGAATTGGAAAATCTACTTTGATTTTACAAATATGTGATAAAGTAAAAGGCGAAGGAAAGGTTTTATATGTTTCTGGAGAAGAATCAGCAGAACAAATTAAAATGAGAGCTGATAGATTAGGTATTAACAATGATGATATTCTATTTTTAGGAGAAACAGATATAGATGTTGTCAATCAAGCGATTATAGAAATTAATCCAAAACTTGTAATTATTGATTCTATTCAAACCATGTATTCAGAAGAAATTTCAGCAGCTGCAGGAAGTGTAAGCCAAGTAAGAGAAATTACTTCACAAGTTATGAGAGTTTGTAAATCTAGAGCAATTACAACAATCATTATAGGACATGTAACCAAAGAAGGAAATATAGCAGGCCCAAGAGTTTTAGAACATATGGTAGATACAGTGCTGTATTTAGAAGGAGAAAGGTATTTTTCATATAGAGTCCTTAGAGGTGTTAAGAATAGATTTGGTTCAACCAATGAAATTGGTATGTTTGAAATGAATGAAGAAGGAATGTGTGAAATTACAAATCCTTCAGATATTTTAATTTCTGAAAGAGAAGATAATCCAGCAGGCTCTTGCATTGTGTCTAGCATAGAAGGAACAAGAGCAATTTTAATAGAATTACAAGCATTAACAACACAAAGTATTTTTGGATTTCCAAAAAGAACGGCAAATGGAACAGATTATAATAGACTTGCCTTATTAATTGCTGTTCTAGAAAAAAGAGCAGGGATTATGTTAGGAAGTCAAGACATCTACTTAAATCTAGTAGGTGGTATTAGAGTAAATGAACCTTCTATTGACTTAGGTATGATGATGGCAGTGGTTTCAAGTTTTAAAAATGTACCAATTCCAAAAGACATGGTCATTATTGGAGAAGTTGGTTTGACAGGAGAAGTAAGAAGAATAAATCTAATTGGCAAAAGGTTGAAAGAAGCAGAGAAATTGGGATTTAAGAGTTGTATTATTCCAGAATCTAACAAAAAAGACTTGAAAGAAACATATAAATTAGATATAATAGGTGTCAGCAATATTAATGAAGCAATGAAAAAGATTGGATTAAAATAGTTTGATTGCATAATTAAAGGGGAGAAGGGAGATTAATTTTGAAAAAGGTAAAAGAAGATAACATTACATCTGTTTTAAAATTAATAGCTCCAGGAACACCAATAAGAGATGGTCTAGAAAATATATTGAGGGCAAAGACAGGAGCATTATTATTAATTACAGATAATGGAGAAGTCTTAAAAGAAGTGGTTGATGGTGGTTTTGTTATTAATGAAGATTATACATCATCAAAATTATATGAATTAGCAAAAATGGATGGTGCAATTGTATTAAGTGGAGATATGAAGAAAATTCTATATGCTAATGCACAGTTAATTCCAGAACATGAAATCCAAACAACAGAAACAGGAACAAGACATAGAACAGCAGAGAGAACTGCAAAGCAGACAGGAGAATTGGTGATTAGTATTTCACAAAGAAGAAATATTATTACAGTCTTTAAAGGAAATGATAGATATGTTTTAGAAGATACAGATGTTGTATTAAATAAAGCAAATCAAGCAATTCAAACATTAGAAAAATATAAAAAAGTATTTGATAATAAGTTAAACATATTGAATGAATATGAATTTAATGATATAGTAACATTGCAAAATGTTGTACTTGCCATCCAAAGAGCAGAAATGGTTATGCGAATTGTAGAGGAAATACAAAGACAAATTTATGAACTTGGAGATGATGGACGACTAGTAAAAATGCAACTAGATGAATTAATTGGAGGACTTGAAAAAGAAGAAAGTTTGATTATAAAAGACTATGTAGTTAAAAAGAAAAAATCTTCTGATAAAATAATAGAAGAATTAAAAGACTTAGAATATGAAGAATTGTTGAAAGAATCTTCTATTGCTAAATTATTAGGATATGAGTATTTTGATAATTATGATGAAGTTGCTGTTTACCCAAAAGGATATCGAATTTTAAGCAAAGTACCAAGAATGCCTAATAATATTGTAGAGAACTTAGTAGATTCATTTAAGTCTTTTCAACATATATTGGCAGCAGATATTGAAAGTTTAGATGAAGTTGATGGTATTGGAGAAGTAAGAGCGAGAACCATTAAACAATCATTAAAAAGAATGCAAGAACAATTTGTTTTTGATAATATGATATAATAATCTAAAGATTAAAAGGAAAGGAAATGTGAAGTAAATGGGAAAATTTAAAAATATTATATGGATAGTTGCTTTAATTATTTTAATTGTTTTAATAGGAATTGTTAGTTATGGATATTATAGAAATGCAACAATGGAGGTTACAAGACCGGTTGCTACAATGGAAGTAGAAAATTTTGGAACGATTAAATTTGAATTATATCCAGAATATGCTCCAGAAACAGTAGCAAACTTCATAACATTAGCAAATAGAGGATTTTATGATGGATTAACATTCCACAGAATTGTAAAAGACTTTATGATTCAAGGTGGAGACAAAAATGGAGATGGAACAGGATTAGCAACAACAAGTGATTTGAAAGATGATGGTGATGATACAGAATATACAATAAAAGGTGAATTTATAGCAAATGGAGTGGATAATAAAATGCAATTTGAAGAAGGAGTTGTGGCAATGGCAAGATCTGATTACACCAATTATTCTTCAACATTAGCAGAAGAATCTTATAATTCAGGAAGTTCTCAATTCTTTATCATGACAGCAGAAAACACAGGATTAAATGGACAATATACTTCTTTTGGTAAAGTAATAGAAGGTATGGATATTGTACATCAAATAGAAGGTGTTGAAGTAAAAGCGGCAGATGATGCAGAAACAACAGGAAATACGGAAGTAAGTACACCAGTAAACCCACCAGTTATTACATCTATTAGAGTAGAAACAAATGGAGTAGATTATGGATTACCTGAAACATTAACACCATTTGATTATATGTCATGGTTATATCAACAATATGGAATAGACCCAAGTAGTATGAGTACTACAGAATAATAAATATAATTTTGTAAATACTATTTATAAAATATTAATAAAGTTTTAAAATTTTACAAAAAAACAAATAAAAATTTCTAAAATGGTTGACAAGATGGGGTGAAATAGGTTAAAATAAGAAATGTGCTAATAAAAAGGTGCACGTAAACTATGGTGGATGTAGCGTAGTTGGTTAACGCGCCAGTTTGTGGCACTGGAGACCGTGGGTTCGAGTCCCATCTTCCACCCCATGTATATATTGGGCTGTAGCCAAGCGGTAAGGCACCAGACTTTGACTCTGGCATGCGCTAGTTCGAATCTAGCCAGCCCAGCCAATAATATCAAGACTTTCGAGATTTTCGAAAGTCTTATTTTTTGTCAAAATTAATCAAACTTGTCCAAATTTTTATTTTATTAGGATTTATCCAAATACTTCCAGGGATAGAACAGACATTAGCAAGGTATGATTAAAAAATGGATGTAGTAGTTGACAATAGTGAAAATATGAAATAAAATTTTAGTAAAAAAGGAGGAAACTATGATAAAACATATTGTTATTTGGAAATTTAAAGAAAATCAAGAAGAAACTATGAAACAATTTCTAGAAGGATTAAATCATTTAAAAGATATTATTCCACAAATTAAATATATGGAAACTGGGATAAATATAAATCCAGAAAATGAATATGATGCAATATTAATTTCAGAATTTGAAACTATGGAAGATTTAGAAATATATAAAAATCATCCAGAACATATTAAAGTATCAAATTTATGCAAATCTATTAGAATAGATAGACAAGCAATTGATTATGAGGTTTAAAACAATGGATTTAGAAAAAATAAAAAATGCAAAGACGAAATATATAGGCAAAGAAATAGAATATTTTAAAGAAATAAGTTCAACACATATCTATGCAAAAGAAATTGCATTGCAAGAAAAACATAGTGGGAAGATAATAATAGCGGAAACACAGACAAATGGAATTGGGACCAAGGGAAGAACATGGTATACTGGAGAAAGCAAAAATATTGCAATGACAATTATATTAAAACCACAATGTAAAATTAGTAGATTAGAAGGTTTAACTGTAAAAATAGCAGAATGTATGCAAAAAGCAATTTATGATGCATATGAAATTTCATTACAAATAAAAAAGCCAAATGATTTAACTTTAAATGGTAAAAAGGTATGTGGAATATTGACAGAAATAAATACAATATCTGAAAAGATTAATTATTTATTAATTAGTTTAGGAATTAATGTAAATGAAGAAATATTTTCAAAGGAAACAAAAAATCTTGCAACATCGTTAAAAAAAGAGTTTGGAAAAGATTTTAGTAGAGAAGATATTATTAAAAAATTTATTGAAATTCTAGAGAAGGAAATAGAATGCTAGTTCTATTTCTTTTTTTTTGCAAATATACATTAAAAAGAAAGCAGAAAGGAGAATTTAAAAATGGAAAATTCAGATAATATAAATAATAAAAATTTTATCAATATATTGAAAGGTTTAGGAATTGCCTTTATTGTTACTTTCATTTTTTTATTGATTTTATCAATTGTTCTAACATATTCAAATGTTTCTGAAAATATTATTAATCCAACTATCATTATCATTACGGCACTTAGTATATTAATAGGAAGTAGTATTAGTAATATAAAAATAAAAAAGAATGGATTAATAAATGGGGCAATAATAGGAGGCATATATATCATCTTATTATATTTGTTTTCAAGCATATTCCGTATGGACTTTTCTTTAACAATACAATCTATGATTATGGTTATTACAGGTATTGTTTTTGGGATTTTAGGGGGGATTATAGGTGTTAATATATCTTCTAAGTGAAAGTTAATATGAAACATAGGTAAGTAAAAGCCATAGATATAAGTAATCTATGGCAATTTATTTTATATGTAAGAGTTTATTCAACATAGTCTGTATAAATGACACGATTCCAAAAATTGATTAGGTATTGTTTTTCTGATTTTGGAACAATATTGATTCTAATGGCAGAAAAAGGTTTATTATGTGAATAGGTAGTTTCTTCACCATCAGAAGATGCTTTTAGCCAACCAACATTTGGAACATATATTTGGTAAACAATAGAATATTCATTACAATTTTTTAATTGCAAAGAAATACCAGAAAGACCATACAAATTCTGAATAGCAATTTCTTTTGGAATAGGCTTATTTTCATTTAGGCAAGAATTATTAGTTAAATTATGTCCTTGACCTCCTAGTTGCAAGCTTAGTTTTCCTAAAAATCGTACAACATTATTACTACGCATATCATACCAAGTTGAAGCACTAGGTGTATATCCATATTGATATTTGATTTCAGAATAGTCACATAAAGCAGTTGTATTTTCTCCCCAATACGTATAATCAAAGACTCTAGCTTGTAAAGTATGTTTATCGATATTACCATCTAAATACATAACAAGCATTTCAGATTTATAATTTGTATGATTAGTAATTGCTTGTTTGCCAGAAATTTGCCCATTACTATCAAATTGTGTTACAGAATATCCGTTATAATTTGCATAGTATAACATAATATTTTTCGCATTTTTTATTTCAACAAAAACTTCTGATTTATTACCAGCATAATCTGCAATCGGAATAGGATAAGAAATAGGGGAAGAAAATACTTTTGATAAAGAAGAATTGGTGTTATAAAAATTCCAACCATCTATTGGTCTTATATTTTCATTGGCATGAATGAAATATTGGGATTTATTATTTTCAATAGATAATTCTTCACTAGTAGCAGAAGGAGAAATATTATCGATTGAAATACCAGTATCAAATTTTTGAAAATCGTTTTTTAGACCCCAAATATCTTCTATTATTCCTTCTGGGAAAATGAGACTTAAAAATCCATTACCGGTTAAGTTAGAAAGTATCAAATCATAAATGATTTCGCCATTTTTATTAGAAATTAAATCTATTTTTATAGATGGAATGATGACAGTATGATTAACCAAAACTTGAATTGTATTCTGATTAAAATGATTTATAGCAATATTTTTTTCTGTAATTTTCACTCTTAGTGTTATATCATGTGTATGATTAGCATATTTTTCATATCCTGTATTTGTATTAGAAACAGACAAGACTTCTATTATTGGTTTTTTATCAATTTGGATTTTTGTAGCAATGAAAGATTCATCAAAAACATATTTTGAAAAACTGAATTGATAATAAAATGGAATAATCAATAGAAAAATGAAAAATAAGCAAATAATAAAAAACTTTTTATTCAAAAAATCCCTCCTTAATTAAAAAATAATGAATATTGGGAATTTGAAATAATACGAAATAAAATATTTGAATATGAATATACACATTATATAGTGGAAAGTAAGAAAAGTCAAGAAAAATGATTTTGTCGAATTTTGCGATAAAAAGATTGGAAAAATTAGAATAAACAATTGACAATTCCAAAATATGGAATTATAATTTACTTACATTTTTTTCTATAATTTTTAATATTAATTTTTAATTTCAAAATTATCTAATCATTATCCACAACAAAAAATAAATAAAAAAAAGGAGGAATGCCTATTTGAATAAAAAGAAAACAGCCTTGATAGTGATAGCTGTGTTGCTAGCTATTATATTATCATTTATTGGTGGTAGAACTTTTTCGAAATATGTATCAGAAGTAAAAGGAACAGGAACGGCTGAAATCGCAAATTGGGTTTTTAAAGTAAATGGAAAAGAAGATGTGGTTCAAAATGTAAATTTATTATCTACATATAATAATGAAACATTAATCAATAATAAAGTGGCTCCAGGAACCAGTGGGAATTTTAATATTGTAGTCGATGCAACAGGTTCTGAAGTGGGAGTGGAATATGCAATACAATTTTTAAATGAGAGCGAAAAACCACAAAATCTAATATTTATCTATGATAATAAACAATATACAACCATACAAGATTTAGAAAAAGATTTATCAGGAACCATAAATGCAAATGATGAAAATAAAACAAGAACGATTACAATTAATTGGGAATGGCAATATGAAACTGGCGAAAATCAGAATGAAATTAATCTAAATGATAAAATTGATACAACTAATGCAAAACAATTAGAAAACTATACATTTGATATATACGTTACAGGAACACAAGTTATGCCAACATAAGTTATGAAATATATAAAGAATTAAAATATGATGAATATGAAAAAACTGAGAAAGATATATAAATTAAAATGTAAATAAAATATGGAACAAAAATTTTATATAAATCGAATTTAGAAATCAAGAATTAAAAATTAAAATCCACACATTCAATCCTCTAAATATAAATTATAGAGAAATATGTACAAACAAAAGAATAAGAATAAAAAAATAAATCATAAAATATTTAGCAGAACAATAATCTTTGTGATTCATTAAGAGGACAGGTTCCTCTTAATGAATATATAAATATGGAGAGGAGAAAGAAAATTTGAATTTAAACTTTATTAGAAACCCCAAAAGAGTAACACTAAAAAATCTAAAAAAAGAGAAAAATAAACATAAAAATAAAAAACAGGAACTATTTCTAATTGGTATCATATTAATAATTGGAATTACATTTTTTTCAGGAGTAAGTATAGGAAAGGCAATATATGATACAAATATAAAAAATAATACGAAAATTGCCAAACCAATTTTAGAAGTAGATAAGGATTCAGAAATCATTATTACAGAAGATAATAGAAAAGGAGAGTATACATTTATAGTAAAAAATTATAATCAGATAGAAGAAATATCACAAGTAGATTTAACATATTATATTGAAATATTAGAAAATGATTTAGACCGTTCTATTCAATATCAATTATATAAAGATGATGAGAAATTAGAATTGAAAGAAAATAGAACAGAAGAAATGATGCTTCATAGGGATTTAAAAGAAGAACAGAAATATACACTAAAAGTAACATATGATGAAAGTGAAAACACAATAGAAGATATTATGCAAGATATACAAATAAAAGTACATTCAGAACAGTTGAAAGTATAGGTGAAAAAATGCAAAAAGTAAAAAAACGATATATAATTATCATTATCATTTTAGTGTGTATCATTTTATTTATAATAAATTCTATAAAATATGATTTTTTACAAGAGGATTTATTGTTTTTTCAATTTTTAAATTCTTCAAATGAGTCAAGAAATATATCAAAAATAGACAATGAAGTGATAGAAGAAAAAATAGAAAAAGAAGAAACAAACATAAATGTAAAAACAATTTATTTTCATGTGCAATATCAAAACAGAAAATTAAAAACAGTTAACTTAACAGATACAGTGGATAATAAAACTTTAGTATATGAAAAAATAGCACCAGGGACAAGTGGTAGATTTGATATCTTATTAAACAGTAACCAAAACATGAATTATAAAATTGTATTTGAAAGTGAAAATGAAAAACCAACAAACTTACAATTTTATACATTAGAAGATAATAAAAAATATACTACATTAGAGGAGTTAGGAGAAAATTTAACAGGTACTATTTTGAAAAATGAGCAAAAAAATATACCTGTTTATTGGGAATGGATATATGAAGCAAATCAAGAGCAGAATAAGCAAGATACCTTAGAAGCAAAACGAATTAGAGAATATCATTTTTTAATATATGTACAAGGATATTAGAATACTATTCACATTAATAGATAAGTAAAACTTATAAAAGACCACAAGTTAAATGAAAATTAATAAAAGGAATAGTATTCTAATAAATTCCACAAAAATACTTGTAAAAAGCAAAGAAAGACTATATAATATAAATGTATATTGGGGTATCGCCAAGTGGTAAGGCATCGGACTCTGACTCCGACATTCCTGTGTTCGAATCACAGTACCCCAGCCAAAAAGCAATGGAGGAACAAAGGATGAAAAAAAATAATTCTGGAATTACCTTAGTTAGTTTGGTGATTACAATTATTGTATTATTAATATTATCATCAATTGCTGTATACAGTGGAATTAGTACAGTACGTTCAGCAAGATTAACCAAATTTACAACAGAATTGAAAATGATGCAACAAAAGGTAAATGAGTTATATGATAGTTATACAAACAATAAATCAGTAACGGTAAATGGAATAGAATATATTGGGCAGGGACAAGTAGAAACAGAAGCAGAAGAAGCAATACCAGGTATACAAGAAATTGGACAAGACCCAAGTGGTATATTTAATACAAATCGATTAGAAGAAATTTTTTCAGAAAACGGCTCAGGAATTACAGATAAAACAGGATATATGTATTATGATACAGAAACCATACAAGCTTTAGGTCTAGAGGATATGGAATATGAATTTTTCGTAAATGTTGCTAAAAGAAGTGTTGTTAGTATTGAAGGATTTAATGATTATGGAGAAATATATTATACATTAGACCAGGTACCAGATGGTGTATATAATGTGGAATACAATACAATAGATGGAAATTTAAGTTTTGATGTTACATCAGAAGTTCAAAACGGTCAAGGGAAAATTCATATTGTAAATATTAGCTATGATAAATACGTAAATAAATGGCAGGTAAGATATAGGTTAAAAGCAGAGAATGGTAAAGAAGAAAATTCATGGTATACAACAGAAGAATTTACAGGAAATGAGTATACCATAGATGTTCCAATTGATAATGTATTAGACACCTATGAGATACAAGTGATACATGAAGATGAAGTGGCATCAAAAATAGAAGAACACAATATTTTAACAGTTGGAGGATACATTAACTATGATCCAACAATAGATGAAAATGAAGAAAAAATAAATGATACATATACAGAAAATGGAATAACTTATTCTTATAAATCACTACAAGGGACATATCATGAAAATCAGTCAGAGGCACTAAACGACACAAATGTAAATATGACAAAGGGAAATGGATATGAAGCTCAAAGTTTTAGTGTGGCAGTGAATACTAATGGATGGAGAGTACTGGGAATAGATGAGGATACAGATGAAATTTTATTGATTTCCACAGATATTGTAAAAACGACAGATAATGAATATTTTTACTTAGGAGGACAAACAGGATATGAGTGGGGAACAACAGAATTAGATGATATATGTGCCATATATGGAAAAGGAAAAGGAGCAACAGGTGCAAGAAGCATAACAGTAGAAGATATAAATAAAATAACAGGATATAATCCAGATACAGCAAACTGTTATGAAGGAGAAATACAAGAATATGGTAATAAAGTAACTTATACAAAAAATACAAATAACATTAGTTATCAAGATTCAATGGGGAACATAGAACCAGGAACATATGGGAATGAAAGCACAATGTTTAGATATTATGACGAAGGAAGCAAAATATGGAAAACATTAACAACAGAAAAGAATAAAAATAGTGTAACTTTAAGAAGCACAGCATATTATTATTATCCAACTACATTAACAACAAGCTTAAATGAAGAAGAAATCGGAATATTAACAGATAGTCCAGAATATGAAATTTTATTTTTAAAGACGGCAAATGGACAAAATTACTGGTTAGCTTCTACCTATAGCTATACAGATAATGGTTATTCTGCTATGGGATTGCGTTGTGTATATAATGGTGGTGTAGGTGTTAGTAATGGTTTAGTTGGTTCTTATGGTACTCTAGATAGTGTTTCTTATGGTGTTAGACCAGTAGTTTCTCTAAATTCAAATATCAGTATATCAGAAGGAACAGGGGAAAAAGATAAACCATATCAGATAAAATAAAAAAGAAAAACAAGAAAACTATTTTGATTTTTCAGAATAGTTTTCTTTACTTTTTGGTAAAATTAGGATATAATGTAACAAGTTAACAAGATTGAAGAAGGAGAGATTTATATGCAAGAAAACAAAAATAAAGCAAATGAAAATCAAGCAGAAGAATTAGATATAAACCATTTAATGCAAATAAGAAGAGAAAAATTAGCAGAATTACAAGCACAAGGAAAAGACCCATTTGAAATTACAAAATTCAATAGAACGAATACAGCAGGAGAAATCAAAGCAAATTATGATAAGTTTGAACAAAAAGATGTAACTGTTGCTGGAAGAATTATAGCAAAAAGAATTATGGGAAAAGCATCATTTTGTACTATACAAGATAGTGATGAAAAAATTCAAAGTTATGTCAGCATTAATGATTTAGGAGAAGAAAGCTATAAGTTATTTAAAACATTTGATATAGGAGATATTATCGGAATTACAGGTTTTGTGTTTAAAACAAGAACAGAGGAGATTTCTGTACATGCAAAAGAAGTAACATTACTTACAAAATCTTTAAGACCATTACCAGAAAAATTCCATGGATTAAAAGATATGGATTTAAGATATCGTCAAAGATATGTTGACTTAATTATGAATCCAGAAGTAAAAGAAACATTTATCCTAAGAAGTAAAATTCTAAAAGAAATTAGAAAATTTATGGATGAACAAGGATATATGGAAGTAGAAACACCAATGCTTACAACAGTAGCTACTGGTGATGCTGCAAGACCATTTATTACACATCATAATACATTAGACTTACAAATGTATTTAAGAATTGCACCAGAACTAAATCTAAAAAGATTAATTGTTGGTGGTTTTGATAAAGTTTTTGAAATTGGTAAAAACTTTAGAAATGAAGGAATGGATATTAAACACAATCCAGAATTTACAAATATGGAATTTTATTCAGCTTATGAAGACTATCATGATATGATGAATATAGCAGAACAATTAATTTCAACTGTTGCAAAAAATACTTTAGGAACAACAAACATTACGTATCAAGGACAAGAAATCGATTTAGCTCCAGGTTGGAAGAAGATAACCATGATAGACGCGATAAAACAAGTAACAGGAGTAGATTTTAATACAATAAATACTGACGAAGAAGCACAAGCTTTAGCTAAAGAAAAAGGCGTAGAGTATGAGGAAATAAAAAATACGAGAGGTCATATTATAAACGAATTTTTCGAAACATTTGTAGAAGAAACATTAATACAACCAACATTTATTATGGATTATCCAGTAGAAGTATCACCACTTACAAAAAGAAAGAAAGAAGATCCAAGATTAGTTGAAAGATTTGAATTATTTATTGGGGGCAGAGAATATGGAAATGCTTATTCAGAATTAAATGACCCAATTGACCAATATCAAAGATTTTTAAAACAAGTAGAAGCTAAAGAAAAAGGTGATGAAGAAGCTGGTGGAATGGATGAAGATTTCGTAAATGCACTAGAAATCGGATTACCACCAACAGGTGGAATGGGAATCGGATTAGATAGATTAATTATGTTATTAACAGATTCTGCTTCTATAAGAGATGTATTGTTTTTCCCAACAATGAAGCCTTTAAATTAATTTGATTTTCAAAAAGGGGAAGATAGGAGTAAATATGTTTAATTTTTCATTTGATAAGAGAATTATATATATCGTATTAGGAATCATGGTATTATCTATGGTTGTACAATATTTAGCAAATCCAGGAATGTTATTTTCACTGTTGATTAGTGTACCAGGAGTATTAATTGCCATTACCTTTCATGAATTTGCACATGCATTTGTAGCAGATAAATTGGGAGATGATACGGCAAGGAGAGAGGGGAGACTTAGTTTAAATCCATTTGACCATTTAGACCCAATCGGAACCGTATTATTGTTATTTGCAGGATTTGGCTGGGGAAAACCAGTCCATGTAAATCCAAGAAATTATACAAGAAAAATGTCTATGGAAAAAGGAGAAGCACTTGTTTCTATTGCAGGACCAGTGATGAACTTTATACTTGCTATCATATTTGCTATTATATATTATGGGATTTATAAATTTACAGATGCTTCATTTTTGCTATCTACAATGGGTGGAATTATTATGAGTTTAATTAGTGCAACTGTATCTATTAATGTGGGATTAGGATTATTTAACTTAATTCCATTACCTCCATTAGATGGTTCAAAAGTGATTATGCCATTTTTACCATATAAAGCAAAAGAATTTTTTATCAATAATGAACAAATCTTTTATATTGTATTTGTTGTGTTATGGATAACAGGATTGACATCATATATTATTACACCAGGAATTCAAGCAGTAGGAGGCTGGATATCTAATCTAGCAGCTGCGATTTGGGGATTATAATATATTTTAATACGAAAAGATTGCTAGAATTAATAGCAATCTTTACTAATTTTACGATAAATGATATAATTAGCACAAAAAAATGCAAAATATATTACAATAAATATATATAATTATATGGAGGAAACATGAAAGATATCTATACATTAGGAATTGAATCAAGCTGTGATGAAACATCAGTAGCAATTGTAAAAAATGGTAGAGAAATTGTATCTAATATCATTGATACACAAATACCAATTCATGAAAAATATGGAGGAGTTGTACCAGAAATTGCATCTAGAAATCATATTGAAGCCATTTCCAGAGTAACAAAAAAAGCCTTAGAAGAAGCAAAAATGACTTTGGAACAAATAGATGCTGTTACACCTACATATGGACCAGGTTTAGTTGGGGCGTTATTGGTTGGATTGTCATATGCAAAAGCATTGAGTTTTGCAATAAATAAACCACTAGTAGGTGTAAATCATATCCAAGGACATATTGCAGCAAATTATATTACATATAAAGAATTAGAGCCACCTTTTTTATGTGTGATGATGTCAGGTGGTAATACACAAATTATACATGTAAAAGATTATACAGAATTTGAGGTTTTAGGAAAAACAAGAGATGATGCAATTGGAGAAGCTTTTGATAAAGTAGCAAGAGTAGTAGGTTTAGGATATCCTGGAGGACCTAAAGTAGATAAATTAGCACAAAATGGAAAACCAACAATAAACTTACCAAAAACACATTTCGAAAATATGGATTTTAGCTTTAGTGGTATCAAAACAGCAGTTATTAATTTACATCACAAAAATCCGGAAATCAATAAAGCAGACTTATGTGCAAGTTTTGAAAAAATAGTGACAGAAATATTAATAGAAAATATAAATAAAGCAATAGAATTAACAGGAATCAAAACAATTGCACTAGCAGGTGGTGTATCAGCCAATATTTTTATAAGAAAAGCATTTATGGATTTAAAACAAGAAGGTATGGAAATATATATGCCAGATTTAAAGTTATGTACAGATAATGCGGCTATGATTGCATCAGCTGGATATTATAACTATATACAAGGAAAGAGAGATACTTTAGATTTAAATGCGATACCAAATTTAAAATTATAAAGTTTCAAGAAAATGTGAGGGATTTACAATGGAAAAAGAAAAGGAAGATAAAAAAGTTCAATCACAAAATAAGGAAAAAATAAACAAGAAAATAGCTAGAAAAATGATTATTGTTTTCATAGTAGCAATTTTAATTGTTTTATCAGCAGTGTTATATCATAAAGCAACTTCAAAAGATAAAAAAGCAGAAGAAATTTTTGGCAATGAGTATTGTGAAGCTATTTTACATATGGCAACAAGAGATTTAGTAAAACATGAGTGTAAAATTTGTGGAACAGAATTTCAAGATTCTTCAATGCATGCAGATATTTGTGAAAAATGTGCAGAAGAAACAGATAGATGTGATTTTTGTGGGAAAAGAATAACAGAAGAAACAAAAGCACAAAGAGAAAATTTGTCAGAAAATCAATAGAAGTCAAAAAAAGTAATGGAATAGAAAAAGAGTTAGAATGGAGTAAATACATGGCAATATATACAATAGGAGACCTTCATTTATCCTTTAATGAAAACAAACCGATGAGTGTTTTCGGAGAAAACTGGGAAGGATATGAAGAAAAAGTAAAAGAAAATTGGATAAGTTTGGTAACAGAAAATGATTTGGTGATTTTACCAGGAGATTTTTCATGGTCAATGTATTTAAAAGATACATATAAAGATTTTGAATATCTAAATTCTCTACCAGGTAAAAAACTATTATTAAAAGGTAATCATGATTATTGGTGGTCTACAGTAAATAGTATGAGAAATTATATAAAAGAAAATCAGTTTAAAGATATTGATTTTATATATAATAATGCTTATGAATTTGAAAATAAAATCATAGTAGGAACAAGAGGATGGTCTTTTGGTGAAGATGATGAAAGTAAAAAAATGATTCAAAGAGAAGTAGCAAGATTAGAATTATCTATAAAAAATGGTATAGAAAATTATAGTGTAGATAAGGAAATTATTGCATTTTTACATTATCCACCAATTATAAATCAAAATATACAAAACAATGAAATGAATGAATTTATCAAAATGTTAAAAAAATATGATATAAAAAAATGCTACTATGGACATTTACATAGTACAGCGATAAAAGATGCAGTAGAAGGAGAACATTTTGGAATTGACTTTAAATTGGTTAGTGCAGATGCACTTGATTTTAATTTGATAAAAATCATATAATAAACTAAGGACATTTGTGTTTAGATATTTTGGATAAAAATGTGTAAACACAAATGTCCTTAATTGGTTAAAAAATAGAAAAATAGTCTTAGAGTTACATACTCAAAGAACTATTTTATACAAATATTTTAGCAATAAATATTTATAAAATCAATCATTTTATAAAAAGTTTTTATAAACTCTTTTTAATTATAAACAAATTATTATATATGAAAAAAATAAAGAAAAAAGTTTATGTTTTAATTTATTTTTAACATTCTATTCTTTCTTTAAGTATGTAACTTAAAGAAAGAATAGGAGAGATTACAAATGTGGAAGTTTATAGTATTAAGGAACAAAAGAGGTGTTACATTATTAGCTTTAGTTATAACAATTATTGTATTATTAATTTTGGCAGGAATTACGATAAGTGCTATAACAGAAGAAAATGGAATTATCAGAAATGCAGGACAAGCAAAAGAAGAAACAGAAGTAGCAAATGAAAAAGAAGTGATAGAAAAAGCAGTTGTGCAAGCAATGGGAAATAACAAGTATGGAATTTTAGAAGAAAGTGAATTACAAAATGAATTAGATAAAGAAACAGGAGAAGGAAAGACAGACGCAACAGATATAGGTGAAGAATTTGAAGTTATATTTGTTGATAGCAACCGATATTATACAGTTGATAAAGATGGAAATGTAGGAGAAGCACAAGATATTATAAAAGATAAAAATCCAGGAGATATCACAGTTGGAAAAGATGGAGAGACATTAAATGGAAGTGAAGAAAATCCATATCAAATTTGGTGTATAGAAGATTTAGTAGAATGGTCGCAAAATTATGGTAAATATACTAATTCATGTATCAAATTATGTACAACATTAAATTTTAAATCAAAGTTATCATATGCTGATAGTGAGAGAATAGACTATGGAAATCTTAATGGAAATGAAAATGATGGAAATACGTTAATGAATGAAATGATAACAGGAACAGGATCTAAACCTATCCAATATTTTTATGGTACATTAGATGGCAATTTTAATCATCAATATCACGAAATTAAGAATATATATATAAATCAAGAAAAAGATGCAGGTTTCATAATAGCAGGAAATAATAGTACAGTAATAAAAAATTTAAGTATTTCAGGAGAAATTAGTTCAACAGAACATGCTGCTGGTATTATATGTGGAAACCATGTAGGACATGGAATGACAATTATCAATTGCAAGAATTATGCTACGGTTACAGGAAATATAATGGTAGGAGGAATATGTGCTTGGGCAAGAAATATTAGTGTACAGAATTGCGAAAATTATGGAAAAATATATATAGAATCTGTAAATTATCCCTATGGAGGTGCAGGGGGTATCATAGCATATGGTAATGGCACCATCCAAGATTGTTGTAACCAAGGTGAAGTATATGGGAATTATAGATGTGGAGGAATTGTTGGATATGCTAGTAACAATAACATGGAAATAAAAAATTGTTTTAACATAGGAGAAATTCATTCTATAGGAAATTATGCATGTGGAGGGATTTTGGGAAAAAGTGCAAGTGGAACAATTAATATAATGAATTGTATGAATACAGCAACTATTGGAGAAGAAAGTACAGGAGATGCAGGAGGAATTGTTGGTGAATATGAAGGTGTTGATTATACAACAGATAGAACATTGAACATATATAATTCTTATAATATAGGAAATGTTGTAAGTCAAAATTATTGTGGTGGTATTCTAGGAAGACAAGGATTAGTTTCTTTGAGCATACAGTTAAATATAGAAAATTGCTATTCAGCAGGAGAAATAGGAGGAAAGTATGCAGGAGGGATTGTAGGAAATTTAACAGATTCAACTTCAAGAACAACAGTTACATCATCTATAAAAAATACATATTATTTAAATACGTCAGCGAATAAAGCAATTTATGAAGGAACATGTACAGAGAAAGAACAAATTGAAAGTTATGATGTATCTTATATGAAAAGTGAGAAATTTTGTAATATCTTGAACAATCATATTAGGGAAAATGAAGGCTGGAAAAAATGGATATTCAAAGATAATACCTATCCATCATTTGCATAAAACAAATCTAATCAATATAAATAAGAACACAAAGTCTTAAGTTGTTGAAATAAGCAAACTTGAGGCTTTACTTATTTTTGTACAAATGATATAATTGCTCTAGTATTTATTGACAAAAAATTAAGGAATTGATAATATATACATATAATGGGGGAGAAGTATGAATATATATCCAGATGCATATTTTAAAAGAGTAGAAGATATAGATGTAGAATTTTTGAATAAACATAAAATTAAAGCATTATTATTGGATGTAGATAACACACTAGTAGACCATACTAAAAAAATGACAGAAAGTGTTATCAAATGGACAAAAGAATTAAAAGGTCAAGGTGTAAAATTATATATACTATCCAATACAAATGATAAAGAAAAAATTGAAAATATTGTAAAAAAAATAGATATACCTTATCAGCATTTTGCAATGAAACCACTAAAAAGAGGTTTCAAAAAAGCACAAAAAGCATTAGGGGAAAAAAGTGAAAATATAGCAATTGTAGGAGACCAAATATTTACAGATGTGATTGGTGGAAAAAGATGCAATATGTATACCATATTAGTAGAGCCAATAAAAGAAAAAGATTTTTGGTATACTGCATGGAAAAGACCAATAGAGAATAAAATTAAAAATAAAATGAAAACAAATAAATAAGCAAAAGATAAAATATGACATTAAAAAGAAAAAAGGAGAAGAAAATGTATTATAATGATGTACATATAGGATATTACTTAGCAGTTGCGATATTAGGACTGTTTGTAGGACAATTGGTTGATTGGGCAAATAAACGATTACCAGAATATAAAAAGTTTTTATCATTAGATATATTTAAAGAATATAAAAGAAACTTTAAGCCAAACTATATATTAATGTTATTAACATCAGCAATTTATGTAACATTAGTTTATACATTGGGAATAAAGGATACATTGATTGCGAATTTAGATTTGATAAAATTTTTGATTTTAACACCAATGCTATTATCGGCATTTGTTATAGATTATAAATTGCAAATCATACCCAATAGACTAAATTTAACTATATTTGAAGTTGGATTAATATTTGCATTTATATATGGACTATCTGATGTAGCGATTACTTTAAATATGTTATTAGGAATGTTAGCAGGTGCAGGAATCTTTTTACTAATTACATTAGTAGGAGGATTATTCTATGGAAAAGAAGCCATGGGATTTGGTGATGTTAAATTAATGGGGGCATTAGGATTATTTTTTGGATTGTCCAATATTGTGGTAATCACATTAATATCTTTCTTAATAGGAGCAATTTTAAGTATAGGATTGTTAATCACAAAAGTAAAGAAAACAGATGAATATATACCATTTGGACCATTTATAGTTATAGCAACATTTATTAGTATGTATATACCATTTGAAACAATAAAATTTGTATTAATGAAAATATTTACATTAGGAATGTATAATTAATAATATATGGGGGATGATAACATGAATCCTAAATTACAATGGTTAAGAAATAAAATGTCTAGTCTAGATTTACAGGGGCTAATTATATCCAATCCGATTAATATCAAATATCTAACGAATATAGATGCAGAAGGAATATTATTATTAACTAGAAAAGAAAATATTTATATAACAGATGCAAGATATATTGAACATGTGCATAGTATATTAACATTATATGATGAAATTATAGTCTATGATATGAATGATGTATCAAAAGAAGATTATGAAAATTTCTTTATGTTTTGTGAAAATGTTGGATTTGAAGAACATTATGTCACATATGCACAATACAAAGAATATATGAGGAAATATAAAATTAATAGTTTGGTAGAAACAGAGCATATTATAGAAAAACAAAGAATGATAAAAGATGAAGAAGAAATCAGTAGTATCAGA
The DNA here is from genome assembly GCA_944393375.1 of uncultured Clostridia bacterium. Lineage (GTDB taxonomy): Bacteria > Bacillota > Clostridia > TANB77 > CAG-508 > CAG-269. The sequence continues at coordinate 39,740 of CALXZX010000003.1, forward strand.
AAAGCATGTGAAATTACAGATAATTGTTTTTCATATATGTTAGATTATATCAAACCAGGTATGACGGAAAAGCAAATTGCCAATGAAATTGAAGAATATTATAAACAAAGAACAGATGGTTTATCTTTTGATACGATTGTGGCTTCAGGAGAAAATACTTCAAAGCCACATGCTATTCCAACAGATAGAAAGATAAAAGATGTAGATATCATAACGATTGATATGGGATGTAAAGTAAATGGATATTGCTCAGATATGACAAGGACATTTTTTGTAGGAGAAGTACCAGAATATGTAAAACCAGTTTATGATTTAGTTTTGAAAAATCAAACACAAACAGCAGATGATTTCAAAGATGGAGCAAGTACAAGATTGTTAACAAAAATGGTAGAAAATGATTTCAAATTAAATGGATATGATTTAATTCATAGTTTGGGTCATGGAGTAGGCATGGAAATACATGAAGCACCATATATTAGTTATAAATCAGATACATTACTAAAAGAAAATATGGTTGTAACAAATGAACCAGGAATATATATACCAGGAAAATTTGGAGTAAGAATAGAAGATACTGTACAAATTACAAAATTTGGTTGTATAAATTTAACCAATTCTGAGAAAAATTATATTGTAATATAAAAAAGCATGCATAACGAAATCAAAACATATAATAAGCAAAATGGCTTAAAATCAATAAATCTCTTGATTTTTCTTGGAAAGTGTAGTAAAATATATAAAGTTTTGTAATAGTATTTGAAAAATGAAAGGAGAAATGAAAATGGCATCAGTATATTCAGCAGGAGATTTTAGAAATGGAACAACATTTGAAATGGATGGAAATGTATATAGAATTGTAGAGTTCCAACATGTAAAACCAGGAAAGGGTTCTGCATTTGTAAGAACAAAATTAAAAAATGTTATCACAGGTGCAACATTAGAAAAAACATTTAACCCAGGAGATAAATTCCCAGCAGCACAAATAGAAAAGAAAAATATGCAATATTTATATAATGATGGAGGTTTATATTATTTCATGGATAATGAAACATATGACCAAATTCCATTAAATGAAGAACAAATAGGTGATTGTTTAAAATACTTAAAAGAAAATATGGAAGTAACCATTCTTTCATATAAAGGAAATGTATTTGCAGTAGAACCACCAATATTTGTTGAATTAGAAGTTACATACACTGAACCTGGATTTAGTGGAAATACAACAACAACATCAGGAAAACCAGCAAAATTAGAGACAGGTTTAGAAATTCAAGTACCATTATTCGTTGAAATTGGAGATATTTTAAGAATAGATACCAGAACAGGCGAATATATGGAAAGAGTATAGAAAGGTGAATCTTAATGGCTAAACTAAGAGAAGAATATAAAAAATTTTTAGAGGACATAGAAAAGAATTTAAAGAATAAAGAAGATTTAGAATATGTAAAAGTCAGATTTTCAATGTTTGTTGATAAAGTCATTGACGAAATGGATATGCTTGTAGACTATAAAGCACAGAAAATGAGTGAATTAGAACAAAAACAAAAAGAAATTGAGGATAAAATGAGTAAAATGCAACAAATTATTGATAATATCGAAAAAGATATATATTCTGATGAAGGTTTTGATTTTGAAATCATTTGTCCATATTGTGATAATCAATTTGTGATAGATGTTGACGAAGATAAAACAGAAGTAGAATGTCCAGTTTGCAATAATATTATTGAATTAGATTGGTCAGGAGATGTAGAAGAAGATTCAAATTGTAATGGAAGTTGTTCAGGTTGCCATGGATGTGATGAAGAAATGGAAGAACAACAAGAAGATAAAAAACAATCAACTCAAAATGAAGAAAATAAAGAAGAAAATAATGATGATGATATGTAAATAAAAGAAAAAGTGTCATAAATGGAGAAAATCCATTGTGGCACTTTTTTTAGAAAAAAATTAGTGGGTTCTGATATTTTCCATCTATTCGAATTCCCAAATGAAGATGTGTACCAGTTGTGGCACCATTTGTAGGTTTACCAGTAGAATCAGAATATTGATTACCTTTTACGCCATAAACATATTTAGGACCAACATAGCCAATGACTTGTCCTTGTTTTATTTTATCTCCAACTTTTACAATATAATTTGGAGAACAATGACAATAGGTAACTTTGTAATTATCAAAAGAAAGAGTAATGGTATATCCACCAGCACCTAAAAATTGTGTGAATGTGATTTCTCCATCAGCTACTGCAATTAATTTTGTTCCTTCAGGTGCAGGAATATCAATTCCAGAATGAGATGAAGAAGCGCCAGAAGTAGGAGAAACTCTTTTACCAAAATAAGAGCTAATTCTTGTGTATCCTGGAATAGGCCAAACAAAACCATCTGGATTAATAGAAATAATTTCAGAATTTAAAGTGTTTTCATAATAAACACTATTTGAACTTATTATAGGGCTAAAAAAGATAGTAATAAATAAAATCATAAAAATAAGTATGAAAATAAAAGATTTTATATTTTGAAAAATAAAAATCACCTCATTTAAATAAAAAAATAGAAACCATAAAACTGTTGCACAGTCTGGTTTCCATTGTGGCAGGGGTAGAAGGACTCGAACCCTCACAGGCGGTTTTGGAGACCGATGTGCTACCATTAACACTATACCCCTATCAATGATTTAATTACGACAATTAATATATTAGCATAAAAAAAAGATTTTATCAATATTTTTTTTGAAAATTATTGACTTTTTTAAATAAAGATAATAAAATATATAAAATTAAATATCTATAGTGAAGAAGAAAAAATACTGTAACATTTATTTAAAGAGAGTTGGTGAAGGTGAGATACCAGCAATAAATAAGTATGGGGAGCTTTGGAGTAGATTTAGAAATGAAGGTGCTTAAAACTTTTAGTTTTAGGAAATAGGGTGGAAACGCGGAATATAACTTTCGTCCCTAGCTTATGCTAGGTATGAAAGTTTTTTTGTTAAAATCGATTAGATTCATCATCTAGCACATTTTCGTAATTTATTTCAAACCTCGATGTACAAATGTACACCTTCGGCTTGAAATAAATCACAAAAATGCACTATATAATAAATATAATCGATTTAAGAAAATAGAGGTAAATTCATTATTTATTGCATTTTCTTATTTAATACAAAAAAACTTTCATGTTACTGGCAAATAAAATTAGAAGGAGGAATTGTTATGTTAAAATCAATGGATACTTTAGTAGCACTTTGCAAAAACAGGGGATATATTTACCCAGGTTCAGAAATTTATGGAGGATTAGCTAATACTTGGGATTATGGACCTTTAGGAAATGAATTAAAAAACAATGTCAAAATGGCATGGAGAAAAAAATTTATTCAAGAAAGTAAATATAATGTAGGATTAGATGCAGCGATATTAATGAATCCTACAACATGGGTAGCTTCAGGACATGTAGGAGGTTTCTCTGATCCATTAATCGATTGTAAAGAATGTAAAACAAGACATAGAGCAGATAAATTAATAGAAGAATGGGCACATGAAAATGGAAAAGATATGATTGCAGATGGTATGTCTGATAAAGAATTGATAGATTTTATTAATGAAAATAAAATACCATGTCCAAATTGTGGAAAAACAAATTTCACAGATATTAGAAAATTCAATTTAATGTTTAAAACATTCCAAGGAGTAACAGAAGATAAAACAGCAGAGATATATTTAAGACCAGAAACAGCACAAGGTATATTTGTAAACTTTAAAAATGTAATGAGAACAACTAGAAGAAAATTACCAATGGGAATTGCACAAATAGGAAAAGCTTTTAGAAATGAAATTACACCTGGAAACTTTACATTTAGAACAAGAGAATTTGAACAAATGGAACTAGAATTTTTCTGTAAGCCAGGAACAGATTTAGAATGGCATGCATATTGGAAAGAATTCTGTAAAAATTGGTTATTAGACTTAGGAATCAAAGAGGAAAATATTAGATTAAGAGATCATTCAAAAGAAGAATTATCACATTATAGTAATGCAACAACAGATATAGAATTTACTTTCCCATTTGGTTGGGGAGAATTATGGGGAATTGCTGATAGAACAGACTTTGACCTAAAGAGCCATATGAAAGTTTCAAAAGAAGACTTTACCTATACAGATCCAGAAACAAATGAAAAATATGTACCATATTGTATAGAACCATCTTTAGGAGCAGATAGAGTTGCATTAGCCTTTCTATGCAATGCTTATGATGAAGAAGAAATTGGTGAAGGAGATACAAGAGTAGTATTACATTTACATCCAGTATTAGCACCATTCAAAATAGCGGTACTTCCATTATCTAAAAAATTATCAGAAAAAGCACAAGAGGTACATGAGAAATTATCAAAGAAATTTATGTGTGATTATGATGAAACAGGAAGTATTGGAAAGAGATATAGGAGAGAAGATGAAATCGGTACACCATATTGTTTAACAGTAGACTTTGATACACTTGAAGATAATACAGTAACCATTAGAGATAGAGATACCATGGAACAAATTAGAATTCCAATTGATGATGTAGAAAAATGGTTGGAAGAAAAATTAGAATTTTAATTTTGTCCATTTGGGACAATTGGGGACGTTTCTGTTTGGACATTTTATGAACTTTGAGGAGATTCCTTAAAGTTCATTTTCATGTATAAAGTATGAAACTTTTATTTAAAAGAAAAATACTATGATTTCCATATATTTTATGATATATTAGATATACTACATATATGAGGTGAGGGTATGAACAAAAAAATGTATATATTTGAAGCAACCATAAAAAAGGTTCCAGATATAGATGGAGCATATATTGAATTTCCTTATGATGTAGAAAAGGAATTTGGAAAAAAGCGAGTAAAAGTACACACAACATTTGATAATGAACCATATGATGGGAGTTTAGTGAGAATGGGAACAACTTGTCATATCATTGGAATTCGTAAAGATATTCGAAAAAAGATAGGAAAACAACCAGGAGATAAAATAAAAGTAACGATTGTAGAAAGAGAATAAATATATAAAGGAAGATAGAAAATGAACTACAGAATTGTAAATGGCTCTATTTCTTATGGAGCAGAAACCATATTAGAAGAAATTAATTTTGAAATAAAAGAAAAAGATAAAATAGCGATTGTTGGAAGAAATGGAGCAGGAAAAACTACCTTTTTAAAAGCCATTATTGATAATGATATTTTAGAAGAAGGGATTGGAGAAGAAAAGTTTCATGTATATAAACAAGGAAATCCTGTGATTGGATATTTGCAACAAATGAACTTTCAAAATTCTAATAAAACTATGTTAGAGGAAATATTAGAAGTTTATGAACCAATTTTAAATTTAGAAAATAGAATACAAGAAAAAGAAAAAGCTTTGCAAGAAAATACGGATGAAAAATTGATAAAAGAATACACAAATGCTTTAGAACAATATGAAATACAGGGTGGATATCTATATAAAAAAGAATACGAAACAGCAATTAAAAAATTTGGTTTTAAGGAAGAAGATAAAGATAAAAAAATAAGTGAATTTTCTGGAGGACAACGAACGAAAATTGCTTTTTTAAAGTTATTATTAAGCAAACCAGATATTTTATTACTAGACGAACCAACAAACCATTTAGATATTGTAGCAATTGAATGGTTAGAAAATTATTTGAAAAACTATCCCAAAGCAGTTGTCATTGTATCACATGATCGAATGTTTTTAGATAAAATTGTTAATAAAGTATATGAGATAGAATATGCCAGTATGGTTGAGTACAAAGGAAATTATACAGATTTTGAAGGGCTAAAAAAAGAGCGATATGAAAAGCAATTAAAAGATTATGAATATCAACAAGCAGAAATCAAAAGATTACAGTCAATTGCAGATAGATTTCGATATAAACCAACAAAAGCAAAAATGGCATTATCTAAATTAAAAAAGATTGAACAAATGACAATCATAGAGAAACCAGAAGAATATGATTTAAAAACATTTTATGCGAATTTCGATGTAAAAGTACAAAGTGGAAAAATGGTATTAAAAGTAGACAAGCTAGAAATCGGATATGATAAACCAATTGCAGAAATATCTTTTGAATTATATAAAGGGCAGAAACTAGCTATCATTGGAGAAAATGGAACGGGAAAATCAACATTGTTAAAAACACTAAATGGAAATATACCTAAAATTGAGGGAGAATTTGAATATGGATATCATGTACAAACAGGATATTTTGACCAACAGATGGAATTTTCAAATCCGGAAAATACCGTATTTGAGGAGATAACACAAAACTTTCCAGAATTAACAACAACACAGGCAAGAACTTTGTTAGGAACATTTCTATTTACAGGAGAAGATGTCTTTAAGAAAATAAATGTACTATCAGGAGGAGAAAGAGGACGATTACAATTGTGCAAAATCTTAAAGAAGCAACCGAATGTGTTATTATTAGATGAACCAACAAATCATATGGATATTGTAGGAAAAGAGAGTTTAGAAAACATACTAAAAGAATATACAGGAACTTTAATTTTTGTTTCTCATGATCGATATTTTGTGAATAAACTTGCAGATTGTATATTAGAATTCGAAAAAGGAAAAGTAACATTTTATAACAAGAATTATCAAGAGTTTTTAGAATATAAAGAAAATCAAAAAGATACAATTGATGAAACAAAAGAAGTAGGAGAAAACACAAAACAGGTAAAAGAAAAGAAAAAAGAAACCAATCCATATTTTATAGAAAAAGAGAGAAATCGAATACAAAATAAGATGAATAAAATTGAAAAAGAAATCAATGATAAGGAAAAGAAAATTCAAGACATTGAAAAAGAGATGACGAAAGAAGAAAATGCTTCAGATTATATAAAACTAAACGAATTACAAGAAGAAATACAAAAAATCAATCAAGAAATTGAAGAAAAAATGCAAGAATGGGAAAATTTGAATAATGAACTTTAAAGGAAACTTTGAAGTTCATTTGTTTTGCCTGAAACATTGAATTTAAAAGAATAATCTATTGAAATTTCCATAAAATAGTTATATAATATTAGAGTTGAAAATTAATCAATTTAGGGGGAATTAAAATGGTAAAAATAGCATTTTTTGATGCAAAAAATTATGATAAAGAAGTATTCAACAAATATAATAAGGAATACAAATATGATATTACTTATTTTGAATCAAAATTAAATAGTGAAACAGCACCATTGACAAAAGGATTTGATGTTGTATGTATTTTTGTAAATGATAAAGCAGATGCCAAAACATTAAAAATATTAGAAGAAAATGGTGTTAAAATATTAGCGTTAAGATGTGCAGGATTTAATAATGTTGACTTAGAAGAAAAAGGTAACTTGAAAATTGTACGTGTACCACAATATTCTCCATATGCAGTGGCAGAACATGCTGTGGGGTTATTATTAAGTATTAATAGAAAATTATATAAATCATATCAAAGAACTAGAAAATATAATTTTTCTTTAGATGGACTATTAGGATTTGATATTCATGGCAAAACAGTAGGTGTTATTGGTACAGGAAGAATTGGAAAAGCTTTTATTAATATTATGAAAGGATTTGGAACAAAAATCATTGCTTATGATACCTATCAAGATGAAAAATTTAGAGAAGAAGTTGGATTTGAATATGTGGATTTAGATACATTATACAAAGAATCTGATATTATTTCTCTACATTGTCCATTATTAAAAGATACAGAGAAAATGATAAATAAAGAAAGTATTGCAAAAATGAAAAAAGGCGTTATTATCATTAACTGTAGTAGAGGAAAATTAATCAATACAAATGACCTTGTTCAAAAACTATCAGAAGGTAAAATTGGTGGAGTAGGATTAGATGTATATGAAGATGAAGAAGAATTTTTCTTAAGAGATATGTCTAATAGCTATGTAAGAGATAAAAATCTATCTATATTACTTTCTATGCCAAATGTATTTATTACTTCTCATCAAGCATTCTTTACAAAAGAGGCTTTAAATAAAATTGCAAGTGATACATTAGAAAATATAAAAAATGAAATGGAAACTGGAACATGTGAAAACGAACTTTAGGGGATATTCCTTAAAGTTCATTTTCTTTCAAATAGTTTAAAAATTTCAATAGATTTATTTTATTAATTTAATTATATAGATTTCTTTCATATAAATCTTGAATAAAAACATCTTTTTCTTCAAAGTTGTCAATAAATCCTACTTTTGCCATATTGTTATTTACTCCTTGAATCCATACAGGTCTATCATCATAAAAAACATCACACTTTTCTTTATTAGCTAATATAGAATTAATTCTAGAAATATCCATAAAAATCCCTCCCACAAAATCATACTAATTAAAATATATCCCAAAAGATAACTTTATATTCATAAAAATATTCTTGACAGGAAAAAAGATGAAAAAATTTGTATCAGAAAAAATATTTTAGTGGCATATTTTGACAAGTTTTTATAATGCTTGACTTAAAATTTGATTTCATATACAATAAATTAGGGAAAAACAAAAGGAGGAATAGTGTGAAAATACAATATAAAGATAAGGTAATGGAATTAGATAAACCAATGACAATTAGTGAATTATTAAAAGAAGAAATTGAAAATAGTGAATATACAGTCGTAGCTGCTGTTTTTAATAATGAATATAAAAATTTAGAATCTATGATAGAAGAAGATGGAAAAATAGAATTAATTGATATTTCTTCAAAGGAAGGAATGAAAGTATATAGAAGGACATTGGTATATATAGTAGGAAAAGCTTTTGAAAAGATTTGCCCTAATAAAAAAATGGAAGTCAATTATCAATTATCAAATGCCATGTTTTGTGATTTAATAAATCAAGAAGTAACAGATACATTTTTAGAAGAACTAACACAAGAAGTGAGAAGAATTGTAAAAGAAAATCTTCCTATTAGACAAGTCATTATGAATAGGGAAGAAGCTACAAAATTTTTTAATGAAACAGAAAGCTCAAAAGGAAGATTACAATTAGATTTAGAAGGCAATAATGAAATTTATATGTATTATTGTGAAGATTATTATAACTATTGTTATGGAACATTGGCTAATCGAACAGGGGTTACAAAAATCTTTGAAATAGTAAAATATAATAATGGATTTTTAGTTAGATATCCAAGTCAAAGTGATCCAGAAAGAATGCCTAAGTTTGTAAAAAATAAAAAATTAGCTTGGGCTATGGAAGAATATGATGATATCAACAAAATCATGAAAATTGAAAGAGTATATCGTATAAATGAAGCCATAAAAGAAGGAACAATTAAAGATATTATCTTATTAGCAGAGGCTTTACATGAAAAGAAAATAGCAAAAATTGCAGATAATATAGCCAAAAACAAAAATATAAAAATGATATTGATTGCAGGTCCATCATCATCAGGAAAAACAACTTTTGCGCAAAGATTAGGTATTCAATTAAAATTAAACAGAATAAAACCAGTAACCATTTCTGTAGATAATTATTTTGTAGAAAGAAAAGACACACCAAGAGATGAAAATGGAGATTATGATTTTGAATGTTTAGAAGCAATAGATTTAGAACTATTTAATGACCATTTAACAAGATTATTAAATGGCGAAGAAGTAGAAATGCCAGAATTTGATTTCCATGTAGGTACCAAAAGATATAATGGTAAAAAATTAAAATTAGAAGATGATGAAGTATTGGTTATAGAAGGAATTCATTGTTTAAATGATAAATTAACCAGTAAAATACCAGCAGAACAAAAATATAAAGTGTATATTAGTGCACTAACAGTACTAAATTTAGATAGATTTAACAGAATATCTACAACAGATACAAGATTAATTAGAAGAATTGTAAGAGATTATCAATTTAGAGGATATTCAGCAAAACAAACAATTGCTACTTGGAATAAAGTAAATGAAGGAGAAAAGAAAAATATATTCCCATTCCAAGAAGAATCAAACTTTATATTTAATACATCATTAGTATATGAAATAGGAGCTTTAAAACCAATTATTATGCCATTATTAAAAGAAATTACGAAAGAAGACCCAGAATACGCAGAAGCATCTAGACTAATGAATATGTTAAAATATTTTGAAGAAATATCAAAAGAATTTGTACCAAATAATTCATTATTAAAAGAATTTTTAGGTGGAGGAGATTTTAAATATTAATTGGGACAATTGGGGACGTTTCTGAAATGTCCCAAACAGAAGGAGTAAAAATGGAGAGTAGAAAATTCACGGAAATAGATGAAGAATTTATATGTGAAAATTGTGGAAAAAAAGTTCCTAAATTAGGATATTCTTGTCGAGATCATTGCCCATATTGTTTACATTCAAAACATGTAGATAAAAATCCGGGAGATAGACAAGAAACTTGTCATGGGGATTTAGAACCAGTTTCTCTAGAAATTGATGGAAAAAAAGGTTATGTGATAATTTATAAGTGTAAGACATGTGGAGCAATTAGAAAAAATAAAGCAGCTAAAGATGATAATATGGATTTAATTATAGATTTAAGTAGTAGACAAATTTAAACGTTGGGGACAGGCCAAATCGTTCAAAATTTGAACGATTTGGCCTGTCCCTAACGTTTAAATTTCTTTGTTCAAGTTTCCATTTGTATAATAGCTACCATCAAATCTTTGATTATTGTGTATTCTGTGAATAATTTCATTGATTTCTTCAATGGTTTCATCCAAAATATCAATTCTTGCATAATCAATATTAAATTCTTTTGGATAGATAGATGTTATTTTACTATTAAAAATTGTTGTAACAGTTTGAATATTATCCGGTAAAATTCTAAATTTCATATGTAAACGGTCTTTCAATTCATATACATTATTTGTGATACATCTTTGTTTACAAGTTGGATAACATTTATCTGTTTCTCCTAAAAGACAATAATTCATATTTAAAAGTGGTGTTCTACCATAGACAATTAATTCGTTTGGTAAATCCATACTAGTACATAAATCCTGAATGATTTTTCTATTTAATTCAGGAGATATGGTATATCGGCAAATTCCTAATTTTTTTAATTCTTTTATGGTATTTGAATTATACACATTAAAGGTGTAATTGGTAATTAATTCTAAATTTTTGTTCATGTCAGCGAAAAGTGTATGTAATAATTTTATATTACAGATATTTGAAATAACAAATCCTTTAATATGATAATTGTTTAAAGTATTTTCTATATTATTAGATAATAAATTTTTGTAATTTGATTTTATAATGGTTGGCATATAGATGTATACATAAAATTTATCATCTAAAATATGTAAAATTTCTTGATAATCTTTCATAGAAAAATATTTTAAAGGTATATATACATTTTCAATGTTATGAAGTTGTGTATAGTCAAAATCTTTGTGTAAAATGTTTAATAAAAGAGACAACTTTGTCTTTTTCATAGATATATCTGTGTTGGAATGTTTATGTGTTTTTTTAACAATAATCTTGTTAGGTGTTCTTTGCATTGTTTTTATTGCATATTGTTCTACCATTTGTAAAATGGTTCTTCTTAAATCATTTAAAGTACTTAATTTAGGAATAAATACATTATGATCTAAGTCAATATCTAGTGTTTTAAAAGCATAAGGGGTAGAACCTGTTTTTGAAAATTGTGATATAACTGTATTTTTATCTATTGGTCTTGTGATAGCTTTTAAAGGAAGAATATCACTTGTATATTGTATTTTTAAGTCTTTATACAATTCAATATTACTAGCTGATGTAACTGTAATCGATATTGGTTTATTTTCTTTTATAACAATATGGCAATTTAAAAGTACTTTTCGATTTTCTTTTGAGCAACTATTTTGTGCAAAAAGATTTAATTTTTTAGAGCTCATTTTGTAAATTTGGTTACCTAACTTGATATTTCCTTTCATTCTACCAATGACAACTGTTTGACCAATTTCAGTAAATTTAATATTTTTCATATTGGTATCCATTAATTCTGAAATAGTATAAGTTCCTTGTTCTTTTTCTAAAGAAATGGTATCTCCAATACCAATTGGCTCATTTAATTTAACTGTAATATATCCTTTTTTATGATTGTATTTTTGTATTTTACCTAAGAATAATCCCATGTTATTTGGTTTTTCTTTAAATACTAAATTTCGGTTAGCTTCATTACTTAAGTGTCCAGATGAAGACATACCTCTATTAAATACTTGTAACAATTCTTTTTTATCATCTTCATCAATAATATATTCATTATCAGATAAAGCTAAATCGATATATTTTCGATAAATTCTGGTAACAGTTGCTACATATTCAGGTGATTTCATACGACCTTCAATTTTAAAAGATTTTACACCAGCTTGTATCAAATCAGGAATGAATTCTAAACCACATAAATCTCGTGTACTTAATAAATATCCAGAGTTAATGGTTTTATTGTTTTCTAATAATTCAAAAGGAAGTCTACAAGGACCTGCACATTTTCCTCTGTTTCCTGAACGACCACCTAACATACTAGAAAATAGACATTGTCCGGAATATGAGATACAAAGTGCTCCATGGATAAAGGTTTCTATTTCAATATTTGTATTTTTACAAATATAATCAATTTCATTAACAGAAAGCTCTCTTGCAAGAACAACCCTTCTAAAACCAAGTTCTTGTAATTCTAAAGCACCATTTAGGTTATGGACAGTCATTTGTGTACTACCATGAATTGGTAAATCAGGAAATGCTCTCATTAGTGCCAAAGCCAATCCTAAATCTTGAACAATAATGGCATCAATTCCAAATTCATATGCTTTTTTTGCTATATTCATAGCAGATTCAAATTCTGTATCTGTTACTAAAGTGTTTAATGTTAAATGGGTTTTGACACCACGAATTTTTGCATATTGAATGGCTTTTTCTAAATCTTCAAGAGAAAAATTAGTAGCAAAAGCTCGAGCACTAAAGGTATCGCTACCGAAATAGACGCTGTTAGCACCATTTTGCACAGCAGCTTTTAAACATTCAAAATTTCCAACAGGGGAAAGTAGTTCAACCATAATTCCACCACCTTTTTCGTTTTATACTATATATATTATTTCGAAAAATCTTTTTTAATTAATTTTACCTAATTATACCATAAAATGCTTGAAAATTCTAGGTTACATAAAATTACAACAAAAAGACGGGAAATATTTTATTGATTATTGTCAGATAAAATATGATTAGAACATTTAGGAATTTTTTAATAGCATTATTTTACCCATAATAAACAAAAATGTGATTTATAGAAATAAAAAATATTTCATTTTGTTCGCTTGAAATGTTAAAAAAATAGTATATAATAAAGAACATAGGAAAGAGAAAAACAGATGTGGTTTGCCTCCTACATAATAGGAGGTGATGCATATGATAGAAATAGAAACTTTATTATTGATTATAAAATTACTATTTGCTGGTCTAGTATCAGTAACTATCATTACATTTACCTTAATTATAGCAATCGTTGTAATTATGAGTAAACAAAAATAAAATACAAAAAAACACACATCTGTATTTTGCCGAAAAAGATGTGTGTTTTTAACACTTCACGAGGCAAACCACATAGTGGTTTCTCCTTCCTATACAAATATTATATCATAAAAATAATAAAAGTCAATGAACCTAGATAATTTTGAAAAATGGATAAAATTTCAAAACAAAGGAGCAAAGATACATGCAAGAAACGGTAAAAACAAAAAAAGTAGGAGAAATATTTCGAGACTATCAAACAAAATCCAATATACAATATGCCAATATCCAAGGATTAAATGTTATCAAAAAGACAAATACACTAGAAGTCATGTTATATTTTGATGAATATATAGAAATCAAAGAACTATGGTTTTTTGAAAAATTTTTAATCGATAGATTTCATTTTGAACATATTGATATGGTTATAAAATATCATGAAGGTGTTGTATTAAAAGACATAAAAACAGAATGGAGAAATATTATTGCCTATATGTCACACAAATATCCATTGATGAAACCAATGCTTTTATTAAAAAGTGATGTAGAGGTAGATGGAAATGAAGTCAATATCAAAATGCATATTCGAGGAGCAGATTTTTTAAAGGCGAAAAAGACAGATAAAGAATTAGAAAAAGTTTTGAAAAATTTATTTGGAAAAGAATATAAAGTAAATCTTACAGAACAATTATCAAAAGAAGAAATGGAAGAAATACGAGAAGAAATCAAGCAAGTAGAAGAAAAGGCCATTGCACATATTGAAGAATTAAATGCTGAAAAGCAAAGAGAAAATGCAAACAATGAAAATCATGGTGAATATGGAAATGTACCAGAATACAATGATCCAGGCTATGTGCCACCTACAGATATGGAAGGGTATATTCCAGAAGATGCGATGGATGGAATACCACCAATAGAAGAAATGGAAGATTTTCAAGAACAAGAATATATTATGGGAAAACCATCAAAAGCCAAAGAAAATAAGGTAGCGATAAAAGATATTACAGCAAGTAATTCTAGAATTACGATTGAAGGACGAGTTTTAACAAGTGAATGTCGTGAGACCAGAACTGGAAAAGGTATGTTAATTTTTGACATTTATGATGGAACAGGAACCATTACTTGTAAATCTTTTGCAAAAGATGCGGCTGAAGGAAAAGAAATTATTGATAAAATTCAAGATGCAAAAGTGATTAAAGCAGTTGGAAAAGCAGGATTAGATGCCTATGCTGGTGATGTCACTGTCATGGCAAATACCATTATGACAAGTCACATGGATGTTCCAGAATTACCAGAAGAAGATGAAAGTACACCTCTAATATTAGGAATGAATCCAAATATTACAGAACCATTGGTAAAAATTGCAGAATTAAATGTAGATGATGGAAAAGTTTCTATTGAGGGCGAAGTTATCGATATGGAAGATAGAGAATTAAAGTCAGGAAAAACATTGCTTAGTTTTGATGTCTATGATGGAACCAGCAGTATGACTTGTAAAGCCTTTTTAAATAAAGACAATAGTAAACGTGTGATAAAAAGAATCAAAAATGCTAAAGGATTAAAGATAGCAGGAACAGCACAAATGGATTCTTTCTCAAATGAATTAACGATTATGGCAAATACGATTGTAGAAGGAGAAGGGATTAAAAAGAAAATCAGAGAAGACCATGCAGAAGTTAAAAGAGTAGAACTTCATATGCATACAAAAATGAGTCAAATGGATGCCATGACCTCAGCAACAGATTTAATCAAAAGAGCTATGAAATGGGGAATGAAATCGATTGCTATTACTGACCATGGTGTTGTACAAGCTTTCCCAGAAGCCCATAAGTTATTGGGATATGACAATCCAGATATGAAAATTATTTATGGAGTGGAGGCATATCTAGCGCCAGATAACACAAAAACAGTATATAATGGTAAGAAACAAAGTATCGATACCACATATTGTGTATTAGACTTGGAAACAACAGGATTTTCAGCAACGACTGAAAAAATTACAGAAATTGGTGTTATGAAGGTAAAAGATGGTGAAGTAATAGATGAATTTAGTTGTTTTGTCAATCCTGAAAAACATATTCCAGAAAGAGTTACAGAAGTTACAAACATTACAGATGAGATGGTAAAAGATGCAGAAACCATTGATAAAGTATTTCCAAAATTATTGGAATTTTTAGGAGATGATAAAGAAACCGTTATTGTAGCACATAATGCCAATTTTGATGTTGGATTTTTAAAACAAAATGCCAAAGTATTGGGATATGATTTTGATTATACTTATTTAGATACCTTAAGTTTAGCAAAAGATTTATTCCCAGATTACAAGAAATACAAATTAGGAAAAATTGCGGAAAATTTAGGGATTAAAGTAGAAGTGGCACACCGTGCTTTAGATGATGTAGATACAACTGTAAAAGTATTTAAGGTTATGGTAGATATGTTAAAGAAAAAAGGAGCAACCATTGTAGAAGACATTGATAGAGTAGCAGCAAGTGAAGAAGCAAAAAAAGAAGAATACAAAAAACTAAAAACCTATCATGCCATTATCTTAGCTAAAAACTATGTGGGATTAAAGAATTTATATAAATTAGTATCTTTATCACACTTACATTATTTTTATAGAAAACCACGTATCTTAAAAAGTTTATATAAAAAATATTCAGAAGGATTGATATTGGGAAGTGCATGTGAGGCAGGAGAACTATATCAAGCAATTGAGCTTGGAAAAACAGATGAAGAAATCGAAGAAATTGCCAATGACTATGACTATTTAGAAATTCAACCAACTGGAAATAATCAATTCTTAATTCGAAATGGAACAGTTGCTGATGAAGAAGCATTAAGAGATATTAATAGAAAAATTGTAGAATTAGGAGAAAAATTAAATAAACCAGTTGTTGCCACTTGTGATGTTCACTTCATGGATCCACAAGATGAAATTTATAGACGTATCTTAGAAGCAGGACAAAAATATGATGATGCCGATAATCAAGCACCACTTTACTTAAGAACAACAGAAGAAATGCTAGAAGAATTTAGTTATTTAGGTAAAGAAAAAGCTTATGAAGTAGTTGTTACCAATACGAATAAAATATCAGATATGTGTGAACAAATTAGTCCTATATCTCCAGAAAAATGTCCACCACATATTCCAGGTTGTGAGCAAACTATAAAAGATATTGCTTATAGTAAAGCGCATGAACTATATGGAGATCCTTTACCAGAAATTGTACAAACCAGATTAGATAAAGAATTAGATTCTATTATTAAAAATGGATTTTCTGTTATGTATATCATTGCACAAAAATTGGTATGGAAATCAAATGAAGATGGATATATTGTAGGTTCCAGAGGGTCTGTTGGTTCATCATTTGTGGCAAACATGACAGGAATCACAGAAGTAAATTCACTTCCAGCACATTACAGATGTCCAAATTGTAAATATTCAGATTTTACCGATTATGGCGTAAAAAATGGATTTGACTTACCAGACAAAAAATGTCCAAAATGTGGGCATAAACTAGATAAAGATGGAATGGATATTCCATTCGAAACTTTCCTTGGATTTAATGGAGATAAAGAGCCAGATATTGACTTAAACTTCTCAGGAGAATATCAAGCAAAAGCGCATAAATATACAGAAGTTATCTTTGGAAAAGGAACGACTTTTAAAGCAGGAACCATTGGTACAGTTGCTGATAAAACAGCTTATGGATATGTGAAAAATTATTATGAAGAAAGACATATCCCCGTTAATCAAGCAGAAATTAAAAGAATATCACATGGATGTACAGGAATTAAAAGAACAACAGGACAACATCCAGGAGGAATTATTGTTGTACCAAAAGGAAGAGAAATCTATGAATTCTGTCCAGTACAACACCCAGCAGATGACCCAAATTCAGATATTATTACAACCCATTTTGATTATCACTCAATAGACCAGAACTTGTTAAAACTAGATATACTAGGACACGACGATCCGACCGTTATCAGAATGTTACAAGATATTACAGGAATAGATCCAACAAAAGTACCATTAGATGATAAAGCAACCATGTCTATCTTTAGTTCAACAGATGCTTTAGGTGTTACACCAAAACAAATTGGTTCAGAGGTAGGAAGTTATGGTATACCAGAATTTGGAACAAAGTTTGTTAGAGGAATGTTGGTAGATACAAGACCAACGACATTTGATGAATTAATTCGTATATCACGGATTATCACATGGTACAGATGTGTGGCTTGGAAATGCACAAACCTTAATCGAAAATGGAACTGTAACCTTAACAGAGGCTATCTGTTGTCGTGATGACATTATGATATACTTAATCAAGCAAGGATTACCACCAAACTCTGCATTTAAAATCATGGAAACCGTACGTAAAGGAAAAGCATTGAAAGACCCAGCAAAGTGGAAAGAATATACAGATTTAATGAGAGAACATAATGTACCAGAATGGTATATCAAATCTTGTGAAAAGATAAAATACATGTTCCCAAAAGCACATGCGGCAGCCTATGTAACAAATGCCTTTCGTATTGCATGGTTTAAAGTACATGAGCCAAAAGCATATTATGCAGCATTTTTCTCAATCAGAGCAGCAGATGAATTTGATAGTGAAGTCATGATATTTGGAGAAGAAAAAGTAAAAAATAAAATGAAAGAAATTGATTTACAAGGAAACAATGCATCACAAAAAGACAAGGCTATGTATCCTGTATTAGAACTTGTCTTAGAAATGTATGAACGAGGAATCAAATTCTTGCCAATCGATTTATACAAATCAAGCGCTACAAAATTTATTGTAGAAGAAGATGGAATACGTCCACCACTAAACAGTATTGCAGGACTTGGAACAGTAGCAGCAGTAGGAATTGAAAATGCAAGAAAAGACGGAAAATTCATGTCAATTGATGATATGAAAATCAGGTCTAAAGTAGGAGACTCCGTAGCAGATTTATTGAAGAAATTTGGTTGTTTAGACGGTATGAGCCAAAGCAATCAATTAAGTTTATTTGGATAAACGTTAGGGACGTGCCAAATCGTTCAATTTTTGAACAATTTGACCCGTCCCCAATGTTCAAAAATTGAACAAAAGGGACAGACCTGAACCAATATAAAAGTATAAAAATGATTTCTAAGAGAAGAAATATACTAGAAATTAAAAGAAATAAAAGGGGAATAAAATGATAAGTTATATAATGTTTGCAATGTTCATATATGGGTTTCTTGTTGTAATTGGTGTTATCATTACAATCGCAAAAAAAGGGAAAATAGAACCACAAAAAATTTTTTTAGCAACAATTCCACTATATCTTATGTTTGCAATCATTCCATTTCTATTTGCCAATAGTTTATTTGGAAATGGATTTATACTGTTAACAACTGTTACAATTATAGGATATCTCGTAATAAGAGTAGGAAATAATATATATAATAAAATAAAGGTAAGATTATCAAAAGATGAAGGAATTTATATTAGAGATATAGAGGTAGAATATAGCCCAGCAGTACTATCTTATTTGCAAAATCAAAAAATAGAAAAGAAAAAAGATTTAGTTTCATGTATATTAAATTTATGTGCAAAAGGATTTCTTAAAATAAAAAAGAAAGAAGAAAATCATTATGAACTAGAGCCATTACCAAACCAAAATAGTGAAATATTAAAAAAAGATGAAAAATATTTATATGATAGAATTTGTAAAAAAGAAAAGATAAATATGAGTACATGGATAAGATATGTAAGAGAAGAATTTGAAAGTTATCATTTTACTAAAAAAAGTAAAATTCGTTTGAGTGATGTATTTCTATATTTATATTTTGCTATGATGATAGGACTTATGATATATTCACAAATAACTGGAAATAATCAAATTAGTGATGAAATGTTTAATATGATGTTTGTTCCATTTTTTGTAGCTTTTGAACTTGCTATATTAGAGCCTCTTATGAGAATGATAATGCGTTATCTAAGAAAAGGAGAATACTTAGATGGTACATATACAATAAAAGGTGCCAAAGAAATGAAACGATGGGACAAATATAAAAAGTTTTTAGAAGATTATACTTTATTAGAAGATAAACCGTTAGAAAGTGTAATTGTGTTAGAAAAACATCTTGCCTATGCAACTGTGTTAAATGTAAATACAAGTTATACAAAAAGTTTTATAGAACAATTAGAAGTGACACATAAAATTAATTTAGATTATATGAATGATATGTTAGAAGAAATGAATAAAGAAGCTTAGTTTTTTTTCTAAGCTTCTTTTAATGCTTCAAACTTATCACTAAATTCAGGACAATGTTTTTTCAAATTAACAGGTCTTAAGTTTTTATCAGTAAAACAATGTTTTGTTTCTGCAATAATTACATCATTACCTGTTTTTTTATCTTTTACTTCATATCCAATAGTTAATCGAACACCATTAAATTCTTTTACAATAACTTTAATGGAAATTGTATCAGCAAAAGTAACATGTTGTTTATATTTACATTTGACTTCTAAAACAGGAATAGTGATACCTTTTTCTTCAAATTTTTCAAAAGGCATATTAGCATCTTGTAAATAATAACATCTAGCTTCTTCTAAAAATCGGATATAATTAGAGTGATGAACAACTCCCATTTTATCGGTTTCATAATAATTAATTGTTCTTTCATATATAAAACTCATTTAAAATCGCATCCTTTCGAAAAGGTATTATATAAAATAAAAATGAGTCTGTCAAATAACTTGAAAGTATAATATTTCAATATTTTTTCCATTTAACCTAGAAATTATCCGTTACAAATGATATAATGCAAACAGAAAAAATAATAAAATGTCCAAAAAGAAACGTCCCCAATTGTCCCAAATTGGACAATTGAAAATATAGAAAGTAGGAAAAATAAATGAAAAAGATAAATGGTGTCATATTACAAGCGTTTGAATGGTATTTAGAAACCAATCAAAATTGGTGGAATACATTAGCAAATGAAGCAGAAAAATTAGCAGATATAGGAATAACAGCCTTATGGCTTCCACCAGCATATAAAGGTATTAATGGAAAAGATGAAGTGGGATATGGTGTGTATGATTTATATGATTTAGGAGAGTTTGATCAAAAAGGAACCGTGAAAACAAAATATGGTTCTAAAGATGAATATTTAAATTGCATTATGACTTTAAAACAAGCAGGAATGGAAACATATGCAGATATTGTATTAAATCATAAAATGGGAGCAGATTTATTACAAACGATTCCAGCAGAACAGGTAGATTGGGGAAACCATAATGCTTTAGTGGAAAACAATCAGGTGGTAAGGGTTGCTACAAAATTTACATTTCCAGGAAGAAAACATAAATACTCTGATTTTGAATGGAATTGGACACATTTTGATGGGATAGATTATGATGAGAAAAGTAAAGAACATGCTATTTTTCGTTTTAAAAATAAAAGTTGGAGTGGAGCTGTTGATGAAGAATTTGGAAATTATGATTATCTGATGGGAGCAGATTTAGATTTTAAAAATCCAGAAGTTGTTCAAGAATGTTTAAAGTGGGGAAAATGGTATTTAGAACTAACAAAGGTAGATGGTTTTCGTTTAGATGCTGTAAAACATATTGATGCCAATTTTTATAAAGATTGGATAAAAACACTAAGAGAACAAACAGAAGATGAATTGTTTGCAGTAGGAGAATATTGGAGTGGTGATATATCAAAATTACATAGATATATTACAGAAACAGAAGGAGAAATCTCTTTATTTGATGTACCTTTGCATTATAATTTATACAATGCTTCAAAGGATGAAAATTATGATTTAAGTAAAATTTTAAATAGCACATTGGTAAAAGAAAATCCAAGTAAAGCAGTAACGTTTGTAGATAATCATGACACACAACCAGGACAAAGTCTAGAAAGCTTTGTGGAAAGATGGTTTAAAATACCTGCATATGCAATTACATTATTAAGAGATGAAGGATATCCGTGTGTATTTTGGGGAGATTTATACGGTATCAAACATGATAATATTGAACCAGTGGAAGAATTAAAAACAGTAATTGATTTAAGAAAAGAAAAAGCGTATGGTAAACAAAATGATTATTTTGATCATCCAAATTGTATTGGTTGGACAAGAGAAGGGGATAGAGAACATATTAAATCTGGATTAGCTGTTTTGATTTCTAATAAATTTGATGCAGAAAAAAGAATGTATATTGGAACGGAGTTTGCTGGAGAAAAATTTATCGATAGCGTTGGTGGATGTCAAGAAGAAGTTTTGATTGATAATGAAGGATATGGAATTTTTAAAGTAAAAGCAAAATCAGCTTCTGTTTGGATAAATGCATAATCTTACTAGAAAAATCATGATTTATGTGATACAATAGAATGGATTTTAAAGAAATGAGAAGGAGAATATCAATGCCTAAGTTTTTTGTAACAACTGACCAAATAGAGGGAAGGACCATTATCATACAAAATGAAGATGTGAATCACATAAAAAATGTTCTAAGAGCAAAAATTGATGATACAATAGATATATGTGATAGTAATACATCTAAAAATTATCATTGCAAAATTGAACAAATAAAGGAAGATGGTATTTCTTGTAAGATTATAGAAGAAATAGATTCTAGTGCAGAGTCAAATATACAAGTAAGCATTTTTCAAGGATTACCAAAAGCAGATAAAATGGAATTGGTTATTCAAAAATCAGTAGAGTTAGGTGTATATGATATTACACCAGTGGAAATGAAAAGATGTGTGGTAAAATTAAGTGAAAAAGATAAAATAAAGAAAATACAAAGATGGCAAAAAATTTCTGAAGGTGCTGCAAAACAGTCTGGAAGAAATAGAATTCCTACAATTCATCCAATTATCAATGTTAAAGCATTATGTGAAAGTATAAAAGAGTATGATTTCGTATTGGTGGCATATGAAAATGAAAAAGTAAATACATTAAAACAAGAGTTGAAAAGAATAAAACAGCATAAAGATAAACAAGTAAAAATAGCGATTGTAATAGGACCAGAAGGTGGAATTGATAGAGAAGAAATTGCTAAATTAGAAGAACATCAAGCAAAACTCATCACATTAGGAAATCGAATATTAAGAACAGAAACAGTTGCTTTAAATATGTTAAGTATTATTATGTATGAATTAGATAGTTAGGGGGCAAAGATGAAAAAAGAGAAGACAAAAGTTGAAAATGAAAATACGATAGAAAAGCAAGAAAAAATCAACAAAACAGATGAAATATTAACACAAGAAATAGCTAAGAAAAAAGTTCCAAAACAAATTTCACAAGAAATATTAAAAAAGATATTCAAAAATTTAATATTAGCAATTGTTGTCATGATATATTTTATTTCTTGTAATATCATATATACACAATTAGAATTGGAACAAATGGAGCTAATAACCAAAACTGTTTCAGGAGTTTTTTTATTAGCAAGTATTGTGATTTTAGAATTTGCATATAAAAGAGATAGTGGAACATTGACAATGACTTCCATAGAGTTATTAGTATTATCTATCCATGCATTATTTATTTATCATGTTATTACTGTATATCAGTTTGATTTTAGGACATATTTATTAACATCATCATATATATTTGCCATATACTATGTATTAAAATCAACTGTTATTTATACAAGGGCTAGAATAAAATATTTAAAAAGTCTTAGTGATATATCAGAAATTGTAAAAGACGAACCAATTGTCAAAGAAGCCAAAAAAAGAAATGAAGAAGAATCAGTTATAGATAAAAAAGAAGAAGAAAAAACAGAAAAAGAAGAAAAGAAATCAAAACCAAAATCCATGAGAGGAAAAACAAGAAGTAAGAAAACGTCTAGTAAAAATACAAAAAAAGAAAAGACGGAGGAAAAAGAAACCAAAAAGAGAAACACTAAAAAGAAAGAAGTAACAGTAGAAGCAAAGCAAGAAAATATAGAAAGCAATCAAAATGAAGAAATAAAAGAAACGATTGTAAAAAAGAAAAAGACAACCAAGAAAAAGAGTACAGGAAAAGAAAGCGTAGAAAAGGAAAAAGAGGAAGTAATAGAAGAAAATAAAGAAGAAAAAATTGAAAAACCAAAAATTTCTACAACAAGAAAGACAACAAGACAAAGTAAAGCGAAAAAACAAGAAACAACAAAGAATGAACAGAAAAAGAAAAAAGAAATACAAGAAGAAAAGGAAGATAATAAAGAACAAATAGTAGAAGAAGTAAAAAAACAACCAAAGCCAAAATCTAAAAGGGGAAGAAAGAAAAAAGTAGAGGTAGTAAAAGATGATTAAAAGTATGACAGGTTATGGAAAATCAAATATGTCAAAAAATTTAAGAGAATATCAAGTGGAAATAAAAAGTGTAAATCATAGATATTTAGATATTTCAATAAAAATGCCTAGAAGTTTAAGCTATTTAGAAGAAGAAATCAAAAAAGCTGTTTCAGCTAAGTTAACAAGAGGAAAAGTAGATGTATTTATTACTTTTAACAATAATTCTTTAGAAGGTAGAGATATAAAAATCAATACAGAAATTGCCAGAATGTATATAAAAGAATTAAGGGGGTTGGCAGAATCAGAAGGAATTGTAGCAGATATTCCAGTAACAGAAATTTCTAAATTACCAGATGTGTTAACCATTCAAAATAATCAGGATGATGAAACAATAAAAAATGAATTACTTGAAGTAACGAACAAAGCAATTGAGAATTTAGTGGAAATGAGAAAAGTAGAAGGAGAAAAGATTGCACAAGATTTATTGTTAAGAATACAGGACATAGAGGGAAAAGTAAAAAAAATATCTTCACTTTCTACTGGACTTATTGAGGATTATGTAGTAAAATTAAATACAAGGATAAAAGAATTGTTACAAGACCAAGAAATAGATGAGGCAAGATTAGCACAAGAAGTGGTTATCTATGCAGATAAATGTTCAATAGAAGAAGAAGTAACAAGATTAAATAGTCATATATATCAATTCAGAGAATTACTAAAAGGCAATGAAGCTGTAGGAAAGAAATTAGATTTTATGATTCAAGAAATGAATCGAGAGACTAATACCATTGGTTCAAAAGCAAATAACCTAGAAATCACAAATGAAGTTATTAATATGAAAACACAGTTAGAAAATATAAGAGAACAAGTACAAAATGTAGAGTAAGAAGGGAATGATTTTATGCAATTAGTAAATATTGGATTTGGAAATATTGTATCTGCAGAGAGAATTGTAGCAATTGTCAGTCCAGAATCAGCACCAATTAAACGATTAATACAAGAAGCAAAAGATAATAAAACAGCAGTAGATGCTACTTATGGAAGAAGAACAAGAGCTGTATTAATCATGGATTCAGGACATGTTATATTATCTGCTGTACAACCAGAAACGGTTGGAGGAAGAATTGATAAAGACATTTCACAAGAAGAAAATTAAGATATATCTTAAAATAAATTGTGTAACAAAAAAGAAAGGAATGAGTGAAAGATGATAGTAAAACCTAGTGTTTCAGAATTACTTACAAAAGCAAATAATCGATATGAATTAGTAATTGCAACAGCTAGACGAGCAAGACAAATTGCTTCTGGTGCAACACCTTTAGTAGAGACAAAAGAAGAATCACCAGTAACCATAGCTGCTATTGAAATTGCAGAAGGGAAGGTTACAATAGAATGTTAGTCATATTATCTGGAGTAGCAGGCGCAGGAAAAGATACGATAAAAAAGGAACTAATCAAACGAATGGAAAATGTGGAATCACTTCCTTCATATACTTCAAGACCAATCCGTGAGGGAGATGTAGAAGGAGGAACCTATCATTTTGTATCAAGAGAAGAATTTGAAAAAATGATAGAAAACCAAGAGTTTTATGAATATGATATTCATCATAATCAATATTATGGAACTTCTAGAAAATTGTTAAATGATAAAATAAAAAGTGGAAAAATCATTGTAAAAGATATTGATGTTAATGGAACAGAGCATTTAAAAGAATTATTAGGAAATGACACAAAAGTTGTTACCATATTTTTACGTGTTCCAAAAGAAGAATTAAAACATCGATTAGAAAATAGAATAGACAAGCCAAGTCCACAAGAAATTATATTACGTTTGAATCGTTTTGATTATGAAGAATCTAGAATTCATTTATATGATTATGTATTAAAAAATAATGATTTAGAAAAAACCGTACAAATCATTATGACAATTATAGAAAATGAAATGAGATTGGAAAAAGAAGAAAATTAACATTTGACAATCCTATTTTATAAATATACAAAAATAAGCATGAATAGAAATATTTATGTTTATTTTTTTTCTTTTGGATGATATAATGGAAAAAATGTAATAACTAAAGGAGCAAACATGAATAGCTACAATGATTTAAACAAATTAATAGAAGAAATAGAAAATAATTTAAAAAATGAAATAGACTATCAACGATTGGCTAAAATCTTAGGTACCTCCACATATACGATGCAAAGAATCTTTACATTTCTAACAGGAATTACAATTACAGAATATATCAGAAAAAGAAGATTAAGTAAAGCGGCCGAAGAATTGAGAAAAACCAATCATAAAATTATTGATATTGCTATACAATATCATTATGATTCACCTGTTTCTTTTTCCAATGCTTTTAAAAAAATGTATGGAGAATCTCCGGCAAATTTTAGAAAACGAAAAACGCGAATGACTATTTATCCAAAACTAGAATTTCATTCTGCTATTAAGAGTATGGAAACATTAAGTTACAGAATTGAAGAAAAACAAGAACAAATTTATTATGGAAAGGCTACAAAAATTATATCTGGAACAGATAAAAAATCCATACAAACATTATATGCAGAAGCTAAAAGGGATGGAACCATAGATTTTTTAAAGAAACATCATGAAGGTAACATATTATATTATGGAATTTATGAAGATATTTATCAAAATGGTGAATGCCAAAAAATGGGTAGATATTATTTAGTAGGAAAAACACCCAAAAAAGAATTTGTAAAAGTAAACATTCCAAAAGCAAAATGGGCATGTTTTGCCGTACAAAATCGCAAACAAAAAGATATCTTAAAAGTATATCAAAATATCTATTTTAATTGGTTACCAAATTCAGAATATACAAAAATTTTAGAATATCCACAATTAGAAATTTATTATCCCAATTATAGTGAGATATGTATTGCAGTGCAATAATTTAATAAATTTGATATCAAAAAAATAAAGTTACATACCTTTATTAGATATATAGTCTAATAAAGGTATTTTATATTATATGAAAAAGAAAACAAAGGAAAGAAAAAGATGAAGATTTTTAAAGGAATCACAAAATATATAATCATATTAATTTTATTTAGCCTTCTCATTTCTTATTGTAACTTGCAAATAGCCATGTATATTCGTTATGCAATAGATGGTATCTTATTTCATAATCTAGAAGAAATTCCGAAATTCATACAACCAATCATAGAAATGGATATCATCAGAAGTTTAATCATTTTAAGTGGTATCATTATGGGAATTAGAGGCATATTGGTTTTGATAAATTATATAAGGGAAAGAATAACCACAAAATTCACATTGAAAATTAGTGCAAACTTAAAAGAAACATTATATGCACATATATTAAAATTAGAATATGATAGTTATTATTCCTATAGTAAAGTAGAAATGCTACAAAGAGTAAATGAGGATGCAAAAGAGTATAGCAATTTTTTTAAAGTACAATTTAATGTGATATTAGATATCGTATCTTTAAGCATTTTTATTGTTACACAAGGTGTTACGCTAAATGTATCTATTACGATATTCTTGTTGGTAACAATAGTGGTTATGTTACTATTTGCTTTATGGTATTACCGAAAAATGACACAAATGTTAGAAACATTGATTTCTAAGAAAAAGCAGCTATTAGGGGCAACCATTCAAAATATTCATAATTTTAAATTTGTACGAATTTATAACAGACAAAAAAAGGAGATACAACAATATAAAAAGTTAAATCAAAATTATACAAAGGAAGATATCAAATTTATAAAGTTTGTTTTATTTTATGAAATTATTAGTGAGCATATTACCTATTTAAAAAATCCAATATGTTATTTATTAGGGGGAATTTCTATCATTAATGGAAATATGACATTAGGAGCATTAACTGCTTTGATTTTATTATCTGACAAGATCTTATGGTGCCTATATTCCTTTGGAGAAAATTTAGAAGTTGTAGATACTTTTTTTGTGGTAAGAAAAAAGATAAAAGCATTGATGGATTTAAAGGAGGAAACAAAAAACAATTATCATTATAATTTAGATGGAGAGATTGTATTTCATAATGTTTCGATAAACATATCAGAAAGAGAAATTTTACGTAACTTAAACTTTTGTATAAAAAAAGGAGAAAAAGTAGCGATTATTGGAGAAAACGGAACGGGAAAAAGCATGATAGCAAGGGCTATTATGGGAATTGGAAATATAGAAGGAGATATGTATCTAAATTATCATAATGTTAAGCAATTAGATAAGTCTAATATAAGGGAATATATAGAATATATTTCAGGAGAGGGAGATGTATTTATTGGTACAATAACAGAAAATATATCATTGTGGAAAAAGAAAAGCCAAAAAGAATTAGAAAATGTCATAAAAGAAGTGGCATTTGATAAAGATATAAAACAATTAGAACAAGGATATCAAACATTAATAGGAGAAAAAGGCGTAAAACTTTCAGGAGGGCAAAAACAAAGAATTTTAATTGCAAGAGCTCTGATGAGAAAGAAACCAATTATGATATTTGATAATGCATTTAGCAAACTAGATGGAAAAACAAGTAATCAAATTCTTAAAAATTTAACTTTACATTATCCAGAAACAACCATGATTTTTATTACACATAAACCAGAAATTAGAAACTATGTAGATAAATGTATAAATATAAGAAATAAAACATCAGCAATAGAAAAGATAGAACAAAAGGGAGAATGTATATGAAAGAAACTTTGAAGAAATTAAAGAAAATGTATCAACATACAGGATATCATAAAAAAATTATCGCTTTATGTGTGTTAATTATTGTGACAGCGATTATCGAAATTATGACAGTTCCTCATATTGTAGAGAAAATATTAGACATAGAAATACCAGAACAAAATGTAAAAGGATTGGTTCTATGGGTATGTATATATATAGGTATATTACTACTTCAATGTTATATGGTTTTGAAGCATTGTGAAATGCGTTCTCTTTTATCTAGATGGATAAAAAGTGATTTAAGAAATGCTATATTTGAAAAGCTTCAAAGGGTAAAAGCTAAATTTTTTGACCAAAATGAATCAGGCCTTATTTTACAATTTTTACAAGAGGATACACAAAATTCGGGAGAATTGTTTCCAATTCGATTAGTAGAGATGCTTGTAATGGGACTAGCACGATTTGGGATTATTGTGATTTTTTTAATATGGACAAATGTACAAATAGGATTTATGATTTTAGGGTTATATGCTCTTGGACTTGGTATTACTTTATTATTCAATCGAAAAACAATGGCAAAAATTTCAGAAATTAGAAAAATTAATACCAGTATTTATACAACAATTAATGAAGGCATACAAAGTTTTTTTAGTATAAAATTATTAGGCATTGTGAACAAAAGGGTACAAATATTACAAGAAAAATTAGAAGAATATAATCGTGAAAATACAAAATTAGAAAAAATTATTAGTACATATAATGCTATATTTACCTTCATTACTTCACTTTCTACAATTATCATTATCTATTTTGGAGGATTAGAGGTGCTTCAAGGTGTGATGACATATGCACAAATTATGATTATGATAGATTATGCCTCATATTTAACATCTGAATTTAGTTGGTTTACAAGACATTTAACAGATATTAAGGAAAGTTTTTTTGCATATGGGAATATATTAGAACTATTAGAAGAAACAGAGGAAGAAGATTTAGAAGCAGGAGAAAAGATAAAAGAGAAAATAACGAGTATTGCATTTCAGCATGTATATTTTTCATATAATGACCATAAGAAAAATATAAAAGATGTTTCTTTAGATATACAAGAAAATGAGAAAATTGCCATTATTGGAAAAACAGGAGCTGGAAAAACCACCATTACCAATTTATTAACTAGATTGTATGAACCACAAAAAGGAGAAATCCTGATAAATGGAAAAGATTATAGAGAATATAGTATTTCATCTATTAGACATAAGATTGGATATATTATGCAAGAAGTTCAAATTGTACCAAATACCATTATCGATAATATAAAATATGTTAATAAACAGATAACCAAAGAAGAAATTATTAGGATTTTTAAAATGTTAAAATTACATGAAAAAATTATGACATTACCAAAAGGATATAATAGTAATATATATGAAGAAACGGATTTACTTTCAGCTGGTGAAAAGCAAATTATTAATTTTGCTAGAATTATGGCAATGAATCCAGATATTATTATATTAGATGAGGTAACTTCTAATTTGAGTTGGAAAAATGAAGAATTGATAAAAAATGCAATAGAAAAGGTAAGTAAACGGAAGAATTACCATTATGATTGCACATAGATTAAATATGCTTGAAAATTGTCAAAAAGTGATAGAGATGAAGGAAGGAAAAATTGTCTAAACAAAATTCACCAAACTATTGTTTTTATAAAATGAATGTAGTATAATGGAAAAAGCTTAAAGAAAACATAAAAACAATTATGGGAGGAATTTGGATGAATGACAAAATTATCATAAAAGGTGCAAAAGAACATAATTTAAAAAATATAAATTTAGAAATACCAAGAGATAAATTGGTAGTTATTACAGGACTATCTGGTTCAGGAAAATCTAGTTTAGCATTTGATACCTTATATGCAGAAGGTCAAAGAAGATATGTAGAAAGCTTGTCCTCTTATGCTAGACAATTCTTAGGATTAATGGAAAAACCAGATGTAGAAAGTATAGAAGGGTTATCACCAGCGATTTCCATAGATCAAAAAACAACTTCTAAAAATCCTCGTTCTACAGTAGGAACCGTTACAGAAATCTATGATTATATCCGTCTATTATATGCTAGAATTGGTGTGCCATATTGTCCAAACTGTGGAAAGAAAATAGAAAAACAAACAATAGATCAAATTGTAGATAATATCATGGGATTAGAAGAAGGAACAAGAATTCAAGTATTAGCACCGGTGGTTAGAGGTAGAAAAGGAGAATATACAAAACAATTAGAAGAATTCCAAAAAGAAGGATTTGTCAGAGTTCGAATTGATGGAGAAATGTATGAACTTTCTGATGACATTGAATTAGATAGAAAGAAAAAACATAATATTGAATTAGTGGTAGATAGATTGGTGATCAAACCAGAAATCTTAAGTAGATTAACAGAATCAGTAGAAATTGCTTTAAAACATGCTAACCAATTGGTGTTAATTGATGCAGTTGGAAAAGGAGAAAAATTATATAGTTGTAATTATGCTTGTCCTGATTGTGGCTTTAGTTTTCCAGAATTAACACCTAGAATGTTTTCATTTAATAATCCAATGGGGGCTTGTCCAACTTGTACAGGTATTGGATATTTAATGAAAATGGATGAAGATTTAATCATTCCAGATAAAAACAAAACCTTATATGATGGTGTAAAAGCCTTTGGGTCAAGTACTATGAAAAAAGGAGACACCATGGCAAAAATGTATTTTGAAAGCATTGGAAAACATTATGGAATTGATATTAGAGGAAAGAAAATTAAAGAATTACCTAGAAGTTTTATGGAAAAAATCTTGTATGGTACAGGTGATGAAGAAATTGATTTTGAATATGCTTCACCAGCAGGAGTAAGAAAATTTACAGCACCATTTGAAGGTGTACTTCCAACCTTAGATAGACGTCATAATGAAACAAAATCACAAGGAATGCGTGATTTTTATGAAATGTATATGAGTAATTCTCCATGTTATTCATGTCATGGTGCTAGATTAAAACCAGAAATTTTGTCTATAAAAGTAGGAGATAAAAATATTAATGAATTAACAGCCATGTCTATCAATCAAATAAAAGATTATTTGGACAATTTGCAATTAAATAAAACAGAAGCGATGATTTCAGATTTAATTTTAAAAGAAATTCATCAAAGATTACAATTTTTAATTGATGTTGGACTAGAATACTTAACTCTATCTAGAAGTGCAGGAACTTTATCAGGAGGAGAAGCACAAAGAATCCGTTTAGCAACACAAATTGGATCTGGTCTAACAGGTGTATTATATATCTTGGATGAACCAAGTATCGGATTACATCAAAGAGATAATGATAGATTATTAGCAACTTTAAAGAAATTAAGAGATTTAGGGAATACTTTATTAGTTGTAGAACATGATGAAGATACCATGTATGCAGCAGATCAAGTCATTGACATAGGACCAGGAGCAGGAACACATGGAGGACAAGTCATGGCACAAGGAACTGCTGAAGAAATTAAGCAAGTGGAAAATTCTATCACAGGAAAATATTTAAGTGGAAGATTAAGAATTCCAGTACCACAAAAAAGAAGAAAACATACAAAATCAAAAGTCATTGAAGTACAAGGTGCCACAGAGAATAATTTAAAAAATATTAGTGTAAAATTCCCATTAGGCGTATTTACTTGTGTAACAGGTGTATCTGGTTCAGGAAAATCTACATTAGTCAATGAAGTACTATATAAGAGTATTGCAAAAGAATTAAATGGATCAAATGAAAAACCAGGAAAATGTAAAGGCATTAAAGGAATCAATCAAATTGATAAAATTATCAATATAGACCAATCACCAATTGGAAGAACACCACGTTCAAATCCAGCAACTTACACAGGTGTATTTGATTTAATTAGAGATATTTTTGCTGAAACAGAAGAAGCAAAATTAAGAGGATATCAAAAAGGAAGATTTAGTTTCAATGTACCAGGTGGAAGATGTGAAAGTTGTAATGGTGATGGTGTGCATAAAATTGAAATGCATTTCTTACCAGATATTTATGTCCCTTGTGAAGTGTGTAAAGGAAAGAGATATAATAGAGAAACATTAGAAGTAAAATATAAAGGAAAAACCATTGCAGATGTGTTAGATATGACGGTTGAAGAAGCATTACAATTTTTTGATAAAATACCAAGAATTAAACAAAAAATTCAAACTTTATATGATGTAGGATTAAGTTATATCAAATTAGGACAACCATCAACAACCTTATCAGGAGGAGAAGCACAAAGAGTAAAATTGGCAACAGAATTGTCTAAAAAGGCAACAGGAAAAACGTTATATATTTTAGATGAACCAACCACAGGACTTCATATAGCAGATGTTCATAAATTGGTAGATATTCTACAAAGATTAGTGGATACAGGAAATACGATTATTGTTATTGAGCATAATCTAGATTTAATTAAAACTTGTGATCATATTATTGATTTAGGTCCAGAAGGTGGAGATAATGGTGGTGAAGTCGTTGCTGTCGGAACACCTGAACAGGTTTGTTTAAATGAGAAAAGTTATACTGGAAAGTTTTTGAAGAAATATTTAAATAAAGAATGATATAAAAAGGGATTTTGGGGACGGACTCAAATTTCCCTTTTTTTAGTATATAATTTAAAAAATATGCTATTATATAGTAGTTTGTGAAATTTGTCAAAACTAATCAGTTTAAAGGTACGATTTATGCATGTATCAATTTTATAAAAATATTTTCAATAATTAAGTTATAAGTTTAAAATACGAATAAAAATAAAGTTTTTTACAAATACTAAAAATACGATAAATAGTAAAAATGTCCAAAAGGAAACGTCCCCAAATGGACATTTTAATTAGAAAGGAGAAAATTATGTTTAATTTTAGAACAGATTTGGCGGCAGAAAGACGAGAGATATATAGAACAGCTAATAAATTAGAAAATGAAATTAATGGGATAGAAAGTGAAGAACAACAAATAGATGAAAATATAAAAGTAGATAGGGTAAAAATAACGAATGAAGAAGGTGAAAAAGCAATAGGAAAGCCGAAAGGTGTATATGTTACGATTGATATTAAAAATCTAAAAATTGCAGGAGAGGAAGAAATCCAAAAATCAGCAGATACAGTAGCAGATGAATTGAGAAAAATAGTAGATAGTCATGTTGATAAAAATGGAGAAATATTAGTGGTTGGGCTTGGAAATATTTATGTAACTCCTGATGCATTAGGTCCGAAAGTGATTAATGATATAGAAGTGACAAGACATATGATTAAATATTTACCACAATATGTAAAAGAGGGTGCTAGAAATGTGAGTGCTATATCTCCAGGTGTACTAGGAACAACAGGTATAGAAACAGTAGAAATTTTAAAGGGAATTGTAGAAAATACACATCCTAAATTGTTAATTGTAATTGATGCTTTAGCGTCTAGAAGTATAGAAAGAATTAGTAGTACTGTACAAATATCTGATACAGGAATTGTACCAGGTGCAGGTGTTGGAAATACAAGAAAAGAAATAAGTCAAAATACATTAGGAATTCCAGTAGTTGCCATAGGAATTCCAACAGTTGTTGAAACAGCAGTTTTAGTAAATGATTCATTAGATTTATTTATCACAAAATTACAAGATGAAGCAAAATCCAATGATTATCTAAATCAATTAAAACAAGAAGATAATTATGAGGAGATAAAAGAAGCATTGGTTCCACAAGATTATAATTTAATTGTTACTCCAAAAGAAATTGATGGATTAATTGAAAATATGAGTAAAATAGTGGCAACAGGGATTAATCAGGCAGTATAAAAAGTATAAAATTTAATAGGTAAAATTCTAATTTAGAAAAAATGTAGAAAATGTAGAAAAATAGTTGAAAAAAAATTCTTATTAATATATAATTTTTATAGAATAATAAGAAAAGAGGGATACCTATGGATAAAGAAGAAAATGTAGAAAAGACAAAAAAAGTAGAAGATGTAAAAAATGAAAAAGTAGAAGAACCAAAATTCAGTAAAGTATCAGGAAAAGATTTAAAAAAAGAAGCAGAAATGAATCATATAGAAAATAAAAAAGAAAAGAAACAAAATAAAGAAAAAAAGGAAAGCAAAGAAAAAGGAAATAAGAAAGTTGGTTATTGGGTTGGTGGAATTATACTATTATTAGTAGTATTAGCAATAGTAACTGCATTATTATTATTACCAGCAACACCAGAGAAAACAGTAGAAGGAATGCTAAATAGTTTAAAAAATGCCGACTTTGAAAGTGTTAATAAATATGTAAATTATGATGAAATAGTTAATCAATCAGAAACGTTACAAAATTCAGAAATGGATGAAGAAACACAAAGTTTACTTTTTGATAAGCTAACATGGAAAATTTCAAATATTTTAAAAGAAGAAAATACAGCAAGTGTTGAAGTAGAAATTACAAATAAAGATTTTAACCAAATTATATCTAATTATACACAAGAAGCTTTAAAAATTGCCTTTAGTGGAGAATCTTTTACACAAGAAGAACAAAATAACAAATTAAAAGAACAATTAAAAAATGAAGAAATTGGAACAAAAACAGTAACAACAACGATACAATTAGTAAAACAAGATGGAGAATGGAAAGTACAAGCTGATGAGAGTTTAGTAAATGCATTGTTACCAGGATTGCAAGAAGCTATTAATTCTTTAAACTCTATCATAAATGGATAGTATCTAAAATACTATAGAGGAGATGCACCTATAAATATTAAACTGATGTTAATATTTTAGGTGCATTTTACTTTGAAATGATTAATATTATTTTTTAGTCAATGTTTTTTTATGATATCGATACAAATTACAAATCTCACAATTTAAACAGATAGATACACGATTTTCAAAAATTAATTGTAATGTATTAATGAATTCATCTATTTGATTATCAATCAGATGAATATAGATTTTTTTAGGAAGTAAATTTAAAAGTGAATTTAAAGTATAATCATTTGAGGAAAAGGATATATCACTTAAATATTTTGCATTAAAGATTTCTTCTGAATTCAAAATTACATTTTTATTTTCATCTAATAAAATAGATTCAGAAGTATTATAAATTAAATGAACAATATTGGAATTGTTTTTCTGTGAATTAATATATAATTTTAATAAAGAGATAAATTCCATATACTCTTTTTCAATAATGTAGTTATTGACACTTTCAGCTACAATCTCATCTAAAATAGAAGTATAAGCTTGTAGTCTAAAATTTATAAAACCATCTAATATCAAAACTCTATGATTAGAAATGAAAGAATATAGAGAATTATAAAGGGCATCCAATTTTTTATCGAACCATTCATAATACTCATCAGATAAAATATTATAACAATTTTTTAAAATCTTATTTCTCTCAAGAGCATCAAAATAGAAATAATTTTTATTGATAATTCTTTGCATAAGCATATCTTCAAATTCATCAATAATCAAAAAACTTAATAGATTACTGATTTTGGAAAAAAAGTAAGGATAGTCAGTATTAGAAAGATAATGTATGATGATATTTTTGTAATTTTTAAATTTATTTTCAGAAAAACAGATATGTTCTATTTCAGAATACTTTAATTCATTTAGCAGATAATCTAGTATTTTAGAATTATTTGTTTTTATACATAAAGATTTCATATACAAAAATACCCCTTTCTCATAAAACTAGTATCTACCAAATTTAAAAAACTTATACATTATTATATGATAAGAAAAAAATTAAGTGAACGATAGGGACGTGTCAAATCGTTCAAAAATGAAACGAAAGGGACAGACCTTATTTTAATTTGTTCTTTCTATTTATTATGCTTTAGCGTTGTGAAACAAAAAAACCACATATTAATATGTGGTTTTGATTTAATAATAAATCATATAATCAATATCTGGAAATACACAATCTTTTTTAGAGATATCTTTTAAGAAATCTTCATTAATATTGTTTTCTTTTATTTGATAATATAATTTTGTAAATCGGCCAATATGGTCTTTAATTCTTTTTTTTGCATAATCAACCATTGTACCATTTGTGATGATAAATAGCCAATCACTACTTTGTGCTAATAATAATTCTCTAGCACATTGATTTAAAGCTTTTTTCTTCAATCCTTTTGCATTTGGATATAAATGAGCTAATTCACACATTCTATCACCTGCAACATGTAAATGTCTATGAACATAGTCGTTTGTTGGATTTAACCATACTTCACTATATCCATTAGCACCCCAACTAGAACGACAAGGTGAAGCAACCTGCATATTTGGATATTTATCAATATATTCAGATGGTGTAATTAGTTCAAAATTACAATCATCATAATAAATTTTCTTAAATAAAATATATAACCAATAAGGTCCTTCATACCACCAATGACCATATAATTCAGCATCATAAGGACATAATATAATTGGTGGATTTTCTGTATATTGTGCAAGATTTTCAATTTGGGCATTTCTAGAATCAAAGAAGTGACCAGCTTGTCTTTCTGCTGAATCTTTTGCCCATTGAAGGTTATAATAATCTTTGAATTCTGTTTTACCTGTGATTCTATAATATTTAATACCAGTGTGGACTCTAACACCATTATGGGCGATATATGGTTTGATATAGTCATAATCAGCATCATAACCAATATCACGGTAAAATTCTCTGTAATTAAAATCACCAGGATATCCATCAATAGAACTCCATACTTGTCTTGAAGATTCCATATCTCTACCAAAAGCGATAACACCTTCAGGTGAAACAATAGGTGCAAAAGTACCATATAAAGGGGTAGGATCTGCATATAAAATACCATGTGTTTCAGTAATAATATAATCAATACCAAATTCTTTTAGATATTTGTCAGCTTCTGGTACATATCCACATTCAGGAAGCCAAATACCACGAGGTTTTCTTCCAAAATATCTTTCATATGTTTGTACACCAATAGCAATTTGAGCTTTTACTGTTTTTTCATTAACATATAATATTGGAAAATATCCATGTGTGGCTCCGCATGTGATGATTTCTAATACGCCAATATCTTGAAAATGTTTAAATCCTTGAATTAAATTACATTTATAGACGTCTTTAAATAAATGTAAATCATTTGAATATCGATCATAATAATAGTGTGCTAATTGATTTAAACGCTCATCACCAGCAGTTCTTTTAATTTCTTTTTTAGATAGTTCAATATGTTGTTTTAAGTAATTTATATATTTTTTGTGTAATAATTTATTATCTAACATAGAAAGTAGAGGAGGGGTCATAGACATGGTAATTCTAAAATTAACACCTTCATCTACTAATTTTTGAAAATTTGTTAATAATGGTATATAGGTTTCAGATATTGCTTCATATAGCCAAGATTCTTCTAAATAGTCATCACTTTCAGGATGATGGATAAATGGAAGATGTGCATGAAGAACGAAACTAACATATCCTTTTTTCTCTTGCATTGAAATTCTCCTTTTATTGTTACTAAAATTTAATTGTTTCTTATTTTATAGAAAATAGTACTTTCCATAAATTAAAAAATGAATGAGACACTTTCGAATTGCAACCTCAAGTGCCTCAAAATTATTTAAGTTTTGAAGAAAGACTTCCAGATGATGGATTACCAGAAGAAGGATTTGATAAATCATAAATTTCTTCAATATTTTCATTTTGATACATTGCTTTATACATATCATATATATTATAGATTTTACCCATATTTCTAATAAAGGAAATATTTGCAGAAATTGGTTTTTCAATTTGGACACCAGTTTTTACATTTCTAAAATATACCATTTTTTGTTCTTTATTAAATAAGATATGGTCATTTGGTGACTCAATATCATTTGA